>JAUPVO010000005.1 GCA_030916975.1 Patescibacteria group bacterium | reverse complement strand
ATTCTATGTCTTTTATTAAAAGACATAGAAGCCACCCCACTTTTCCACTTTATTTTACAAGCTTTTTTAGAGACTACCTCTCAGATATGTTATAATTATAAAAATAAATTATATTATCATTTATCAAAATTATGAGAAAAAAAGAAGTTGAAAAAATGAACTTAAACCTAGTCTTGGGTATAGTATCAATCATCTTGGTAGTCATATCTATTACATTATTATCGTCTATTTTCCATGTAGGCGGAGTGGGTAGTGATAATATATTAAAAACGCTAAAAGAAACTTTTGGCATATTCGCTTATATGACTCCTTTCCTTCTTCTATACACTGCTATAGTTATATGGAAAGGAAAAGGTTTTGGTTTCGGGTTGAGCTTCTTGCTCGGAACATTTATTATTCTGTTCTCTGTTTTTGGAGTATTAGATTATTTTAATCCAGCTCTCTCTGGTGTGGTGGGAGAATATATATTTGGACCGGTAGCCAATCTGACAGGAGATGTCTCTGCTTTGATTGCATTCCTGGCATTTTCTTATATAGGACTTATGATAGCTACAGGCAAAAAAAGTTTTATCTCTCTACCGAAGTTCTCATTGCCTAGTTTTACCAAAAACAACAAACAGAAAAGTTATGATGAAGAGGAAGATGACGAAGTTGCTGTAGAAACAAAACCAAGTCTTCTCTCTCGCATATTCTCATCACTGATTTTCACTGGACCAAAACTAAAGGACAGAACAAAAATACAAGAAGAGAAAATAGAAATAGAAGATGATGCGTACGAAGAAGATACAGAAGAAGAGACAGAGGAATATGAAGAAGATGATATAAGAGGAGAAATATTAAATAAAAATAAAAAAACTGCAGCTACCACTTCTTCTAAAAAAGATTCTGGTGATGAAGAAAGTACTTCTGAGAACAAAAAGAAATCTCAAAGTTTTGATTATGACTTCATGCCGCCCTCAGCTGATCTACTCAAAATAGATCAAGGAAGATCTAGTGGTGGTGATACAAAAAGCAAAGGCAAGATTATACAAAGCACTTTGGCTGAGTTCGGTATACCAGTAGAGATTACCGGAGTAACCGTTGGTCCAACCGTAACCCAGTTCAGAGTCAAAACTCCTCAAGGCTTCAAAGTGAAAAGTATAATGAATTATCATGACAACTTACAGATGAATCTAGCTGCTGAATCTGTGCATATAGAAGCTCCTATACCTGGACAATCTGTTGTCGGAGTATCTGTTCCCAACAAAGAGAAACAAATGCTTGGTCTTGGTACCATGATAGACTCTGAAGACTTTAGAAATAGTGGTAACCTGAATGTCGTAATAGGAAAAGATATTGTAGGTAAGCCTGTTTTTGGTGATATAGAATCGATGCCACACCTACTTATTGCTGGAGCTACTAAGAGTGGTAAATCCGTAACAATACAGAATATAATAACTTCTCTGCTTTTCAAAAATTCTCCTGACGATTTAAAGCTTATGATAATAGACCCTAAAAAGGTAGAATTTACTGTCTACAAAAACCTACCTCATCTATACACTCCAGTAATAACTGATGCCAAGAATGCTATCAAGTGTCTAAACTGGGCTGTTCAGGAAATGGAAAGGAGGTACGACTATTTTGCGGAGAATTATGAAGGAATACAGAATATAGGAGACTATAACAAAAAGATATTATACCCAGCCATAGAAAAAGAAAGAAGGAAGAAGAGCCCTAATTTTGATGATTTGCCAGAGAAGTTCCCTTATGTAGTTATTATATTCGATGAGTTCAATGACTTTATGATTAATTATGGTAAAGAAATAACTTCTCTTATAACTTCTTTAACTCAAAAAGCTCGTGCAGCTGGTATGCATCTAATACTTGCCACACAGAGACCTGATGTAAAAGTTATTAATGGTACAATTAAAGCCAACATTCCAGCTCGTATAGCACTTAGAACCTCTTCTCGTATAGACTCACAGACAATTATAGATCAGGGAGGGGCTGAGGATCTTCTTGGTAACGGAGATATGCTTTTCCTCAATCCTGGCAAAAGACCAGCTCGCGTACAAGCTCCTTACGTTAGCACGGAAGAGGTCAAAAATGTCATAAGCTATATTAAAAGTACTTATTATGGTTATGAACCGGAAACAATAGACTTGAACAAAACAAAATCAGGATCAGTCAGTGATGAAGTTAATATCGGACGCGATTTAAGTGGAGATGCTGATGATGAAGAGGAAGAATTATATAGCAAAGCTAAAGAATACATAATTATGACTGGTAGAGCTAGTGCAACTAATCTCCAATCTAAATTTGGGCTTGGTTTTGCTAAGGCTAACAGATTAATTATGATGATGGAAGAACGTGGCATAGTTTCTCCTCTTGAAGGTAATAAACGTAGGGTTTTAGCTGGGAAAGAAGAAGAATTTGAACAAAACGTAGAAGAATAAAATGAGATCTCAAGAAATACTAAAAAAAATACTAATAATCACCGCTATATCTGCTGTTGTAATATATTCCTTTTTCAAATTATACTCACTCTATTCTGGTCCCTCAATTGAAATAGATAGTCCACAAAACGGTGAGAAAGTTGATAAAGTCTTCACTGTAACTGGTAGAATACAGAGGGCTGACAAGATATACCTTTTCGATAGAGAAATCTGGACTGACCAAGATGGCTACTTCAAAGAAAGCGTAGTATCCTCTGACAAATACACCCCAATTAATATTAGTGCTTCCAATCGCTGGGGCAAAACCAATTCCATCTCTCTTATGGTTGAAAATAAAGAAGAAGCTGCTCAGTAAAATGATTGTCGTAATATGTGCAGAAAATCTCAAAAGGTAGTAAAAATAATGCTATAATTGTATACAAGGACTAAAATTATAAATAATAATTATAATTAACATGGCTAAAAAAGTTGTAACAAAAAAAGTAAAGACAATTTCAACTCCTAATTCTGAAGATAAGTCATCAGATGCATTGCTTCGAGAAATCCAAAATAAATTTGGGGAAGGAGCTATTATGAAGTTAGGAGATACTCCTCGAGTAGATATACAAGTTGTCCCAACAGGATCAATCGGTCTCGACTACAGTCTTGGTGTAGGAGGGCTACCTAGAGGTAGGATTGTTGAGATATTTGGCCCAGAATCTTCTGGCAAAACCACTCTAACCTTACATCTCATAGCTGAGGCTCAGAAAATGGGAGGTTTATGTGCTTTTATAGATGCTGAGCATGCTATGGATCCTGAATACGCCAAGAAGCTTGGTGTGAACATTAATGAGCTCCTAATATCTCAACCTGACAATGGAGAACAAGCTCTGGAAATAGCCGAGTCTATAGTTAGAAGTGGTAAAGTTGATGTTCTTGTAATAGACTCTGTGGCTGCCCTAACACCAAGGGATGAGATAGAAGGTGATATGGGTGCTATGCATGTAGGAAAACAAGCCCGATTAATGTCACAAGCTCTTAGAAAGTTAACGGCCATAGCCAACAAATCTAAAACTGTAATTGTATTTATCAATCAGATACGTATGCAGATTGGAATCATGTTCGGTAATCCTGAAACAACTCCAGGGGGTAAAGCTTTAAAATTCTACTCTTCTGTTAGATTAGATATAAGAAAAACTGCTCAGATCAAAAAAGGAGAAGAAGTTGTTGGGGCTAGAACTAAAGTTAAAGTTGTCAAAAACAAAGTAGCCGCCCCATTTAAAGTTACTGAGTTTGATATTATATATAATGAAGGAATAAGCCGCGAAGGAGAATTGTTAGCGCTTGGAGAAAAGTTCAAGCTAGTTAGCAAGTCTGGAGCGAGTTATTCTTATGGGGAAGAAAAGTTGGGGCGTGGCTATGATGCTTCTAGAACCTTTTTAAGAGAAAACAAAGAAATCAGAGAGAAACTAGAATCAGATATTCGCAACGCTTTTGAGTCTGGAGCTGGTCAAGAAACTGGAACTAGTGATCCAGAAGAAAATGAATCTCCAGAGGAGTAAAATATATAAGACAATATTTACTTGCCAAACAAAACCACTAAAAAAAGTGCGCCTTCGGCGCACTTTTGCTTTCATATCTCAACAAGAGAAAAATCTAGATCCACATCAACCCCGACGCAACGAATATACTCTTCTGCACGAAGAATCATCGTACGTCCAATATCTTTTGGGTATGAACCAAAAAGCACAATTTTTCTTTGTTTAACGGCATCTGTAAGAAGAGAATACATTGCCTTTGGTGAAATGTGAAAGATCTCTGCCAGGTGATTACTAAAAAAATCGTGCACTGTTATGTTAAATCCCCATGTTTCGTATGAGAAAATGGCCTTTATTTTTAATTTGTACATCCTCGGTTCTGCCGGATCTCCTTTGATTTGCGAGGGAGTTACAGCTCCGCAGTTAAGGTTAGTAGTCAAGAGCAACATTGAAACCTCCTGTGTCATTAATTGATTTACAAAGAATTGTGAAGTTTTATATTAACACTTTTAATCTGTTAAATCAAATATATACAGATCACTTTGAATTGAAAAAATAAGAGTTTTTTGCTATAATCTACAGATATAAACAAAATAAAATTATGTCAGTATTAGATTATTCAGAAATAAAACCCCGCAAAGTTATACTTCATGATGATGAACCTTATGAAATATTAGAATCACATGTAGCAAGAACTCAAAAAAGAAAACCTCAGAATCAAGTTAAAATGCGTAACCTGATTAACGGTAAAGTTATACCTTTTACTTTCCACGCTTCTGATACTGCTGATGAAGCTGAAGTGTCTCGTAAACAATCAAAATTCTTATATGCCAGCAAAGGAGAATTTTGGTTCTGTGACCCAAAAAATCCTAGCAATAGATATCTTATAGATGCTGATTTAATTGCTGATAACCATAAATGGCTATTACCTAACCTAGAAGTAACTTGTAAAGTTTTCGGAGAAGATGAAGAAGAAAGAATTATTTCTATTGAATTACCCATCAAAATGACATTTACTGTCAAAGAAGCTCCTCCTGCTATCAAAGGCAACACTGCTTCAGGAGGTGACAAATTAGTCACATTAGAAACAGGAGCTTCTGTAACTACTCCTCTTTTTATAGAAACTGGTGACAAGGTAGTTATCAACACAGAAACTGGAACTTACGTAGAAAGGGCTTAGCTGCAACAAAACAAAAACGTATATAATTAATTATATACGTTTTTGTTTTGATTATAATAGAATAAAAAATTAAATTATCTATTTATATTCTTTATCCCATTTAATATCTCAGTAGGCAAAGCCCAAACAGTGCCGTTAGAAGACTTTTCTATAGTCTGTAATGTACGCATAGCCAGTCCTCCATTAGTCTCAGCTAAAAGCTTAGCTGCTTCTGCCAGTTTTTGGCTTGCTTGCAATTCTCCATCAGCTCTAATAATGGCAGCTCTTCTATCTCTTTCACTCTCAGCTTGTTTGGCCATGATACGCTTCATATCATCTGGAAGCTCAATATCCTGTAACTTGATAGCTGTTACATCTATACCCCAGTTAACTGTAGTTTTATCTACTATTTCTTTAATTTTGGTGGCAATGATTTCTCTTTCTGATAGAACATGATCCAGCTCAAAACCGCCCACCACGTCACACAAAGCTACTTGTGCAAAATCTGCAACTGCTCCAGCGTAATTCTGTATATTAAGCACAGCTTTCTCTGCATCTTCAATCTGATAATAAACTACCGCATTTACATTAAGCGGAACATTATCTTTGGTAATAACTTCTTGCTGTGGTATATCAACCGTAGCTATACGCATATCAACCTTCACCATTTTTTGGATTATTGGGATTATCCAATTAAAACCAGCCACTCTAAGTGAAGTGTACTTACCTAGTGTAAAAATTATCCCTTTTTCATATTGATCAACTATTCTGATACCGGCAAAAAATAAAATAATCAGTAGCGGAATAATTACAAAACCTAAAATATTAAAAATTTCCATATATTTGTATTGTTACTATTAATAATATAATTATAACAAAATAAAAAACATAAAACTACCCATAAAACACAATGTATTTTATAGATTTTATTACTCCAACTGTTTAACTAACGCATATACATACTTTTTGTTCCACTTTTTAACCCTGCATCCTATTTTGATGTATTTGAAAAATTTAATTTTCTATTCTATTGCGGGATTTTTGTTATATCTCGTAATAACACGTATGATTTAAAGTATTCATAAAAACTTGAATTGAATTCGAAAAAGTAAAACTTCTTATCGACGGAATGCATGCACGCTATAGCGTGTGCACGATTTCCAATTTGGAATTAATCCACGACCAGCTTCCGCTAGCCGTGCCTTGTTACGACTTACTCCTTGTTATCGATCTTACCTTAGTCCTCTATTTAAAGAAGCCTTTGGGTATTACCGACTCCCCTGAGTTGACGGGCAGTGAGTACAAGAGACGAGAACGTATTCACCGCGGTTTAGCTGACCCGCGATTACTAGCAATTCCAGCTTCAAGGAGTCGAGTTGCAGACTCCTATCCGAACTGAGGCTATTTTTATAAGGATTTGCTCAGAGTCGCCTCGTCGCTTCCTGTTGTAATAGTCATTGTATTATGTGTGTGGCCCAAGGTGTCAAAG
>JAUPVO010000057.1 GCA_030916975.1 Patescibacteria group bacterium | reverse complement strand
TCTATTATCATAATTAATATTAACAGACGGTAAAGATAAGTCGTATTTGAGATAGTTTTCTATTCTATTTAGATGAGAGCTTCCTCCAAGTATTCGAAGTCCACCCGGAAGCAGACCTTTTCTTTTTACTCTATCCAGATTGTCATTAATAGTTTCAGATAATTTGAATACACTGTTCTCTACAATTTCTTCAACTCGTCTTCTAGAATAATCTTTGAGATTCATGTTAATTTTGGCCTCTTCAGCTTCATCCAAATCTAGCCTAAGCGATAGAGCTATCTCGCTAGTAATTAACTCTCCTCCATAAGGGATAGAAAGGTTTAATATTGGCAAACCTCTCTCATATACACATAGAGTAGTGATATGATGACCTATATTTAAAGTCGCAGTACCAAGCCTTTTTTCCTTTTCTGATAATAGCATCTCAGCTTCTACTACGGAACCAGATAAGACTTTGTCTATTTTGACCCCGAGAGATCCAAAGGTTTTCTGTATGATAGAGTAGTTACGAGAATCTTCATATATGAACAAAACTTTTGATTCTATTTTGTAACCTTTTGTTTTTCTGATATCACCGAGAATCATATTGCCATCAATTTTATTTTTGATTATTATGTCATGCAATATTATTTTGTCTTTGAGATGTTCAATCTTTTTCCTGGCATTATCTTTGATATTCATAATATCCAAATCAGTTATTATGCCATCAGCTCTTTTGGTATAAGTAACAACAGATAGAGAAGCAGAATTCTGTTCAGAGCTGTTAATTGTTATTAGAACGTTTTTGGGTATTGATTGAATATCTCTGTTAATGTCAGAGAGTAACAATTCTATAACTTCTTTAAATTTATTTTCATCTACTATAAGTCCGTACTCTATACCTGCACTATCATAAATATACTTTTTGGGTGTTTTGTTCTCATCAAAAATACAAGCTCTAATATATCTAGAGCCAAGGTCTATAGTTAGAGTTTTTTTAGAGTTTAAACTTTTCCAGAAGTTCATTTTCTAATCTTACCATATTTTCTTCACTTTTTTTAGTGTCGTGATTCACACCTTTTAGATGTAAACAGCCATGAATGAAAAGTAATATTATATAATTGTGATAACTTAATCCAAAATCTTTATGTTGGGTTCTGGCTACTTTCTTGCACATATATATCTCTCCAGAGTTTATTTCAAGTGGGAAAGTCAAAATGTTTGGATAATAATCTTTTTGTCTATAATTCTTGTTCAATTCCTGAGCAGTGCTTTCGTCTACTAGATTAAGAGAGAGATTAAACTTCTTCCCAAGTATATGTTCTTTAATATGTAAAAAAGGCAAACCCCAAATAAAATTGTCAGCTTTGCCTTTTTTTTCTATTATATCGAAATTATTATATTCTTTTATCATTTAGAAAGCTTGATACTATCTTTTTTTCTTTCTTTCTATCTGTACACCAAGTCTTTTAAGTCTTGCGTATTCAACTCCAGCAGCCAGTCTTTTTAGCTTACCTTTTTTGACTTTAAGATCAGATAAACCTCTAGTGTTGTATTTTTTAGATCTAACTGTAGGAAGAATCATAGACTCTTGCACTCTTTTCTGGAATTTTCTGAGTACAAACGCTATTGGTTCGTTGTTTCCTTTTTCTACTTTTACATTAACTGTTTTTTTCATGTTCGAAAAATTATAACATAATTTCACTTTTTGAGCAAATTAGTTTGAGGTTTATTTTATCTTTTTGATGTATTCGCAAAGGTTCTCTATTTTGATTATTTCTTGTTCATGTTTTTTCATATCTCGCAGTATTACATTACCTTCCATAGCTTCTTTCTGTCCAAAGATAAGTGCATAAGGTATATTTAATTCAGAAGCTAAAGCTAATTGAGCTCCTAGAGAATCTTTGGAAAGGTTTTGATGTACTGGTATCTTAGCATGTCTTAGAATATCGATAATATGTAAAGATTTTAATTTAGCTTCGAATCCAAGTTGTATAAAATAGAATTTAGGATTCTTGATTATTCGAGGATTCATTTTCTGACAGTCTGGCATCATTACTATACGCTCGAAACTCATCGCAGCGCCAACGGAAGGAATTTCTTTTTTCTGTCCCATGTGTTTGGATAGATCATATCTTCCTCCACCACAAATAGTTAATTCTTTTTCGTTATTTTCTTCATCAAGATGTACTTGTATTACTTCGAACACTGTTCTTTTGTAATAATCTTGTCCGCGAACTAGAGTATTGTTGATACGGAAAGGTATTTCCATTTCTTCTAAAAACTTCAAAACATCTTTGAAGTGCTTGCGAGCATCAGGAGATAGATAATTAATTATTTGAGGAGCTTTAGCTTTGAATTCTTGGCATTCTGGTTCTTTACAATCAAGCAGGCGAAGAGGGTTGGTCTTGATTCGTTCTTGGCAATTCTTACACAATGAAGGCGAAAGCTTTTTGTAGTAGCTACTCAAGTCCTTGATATATGGTTGCCTATTCTCAGTATCACCCATAGAGTTGATGTCTATGATTAATTCTTTGAATCCAAAGTCGGTTAATATGTCATAGACAGTTTTGATAACAAGAGCATCTGCTACGGCTTTGTCTGAGCCAAGTATTTCTAGGTTGAATTGTCTAAACTCTCTGTATCTTCCTAGTTGAGGTTTCTCGTGTCTGAAAGTTGGTCCATAAGAGTAGAGCATAATTGGTTGCGGTTCAGATACCATTCCATCTTCTATATAAGCTCTAACTATGCCAGCAGTATATTCGGGGCGCAAGGCTATAGAGTCAGAACCTTTGACTGAGAACTTGTACATTTCTTTTTCTACAATATCTGTATTCTCTCCTATGGCCTTCTGATAAGTAGAAGCTCTTTCTATGGTTGGGGTTTCTATTGGTTTGAATCCATAATATTCACTAATCTCTTGAGCCTTTTCAAACATGCCTTGGAATTGATAATACTGGTCATTACGGATGTCTTGTGTACCTTTGAGCTTGGTAATATTACTTTGATTATTATTCTTTGCTTTGTCTGATTTGGTTGTATTTGGAGTGGGCATATGGTTTTTTCTTATTATACCAAAAATTAACACTAAGGTGCAAATCAAGTCCTGGTAAACAGTAGTTTATTCCATGTGAATATTGTCTAGCTCCTTTAGTCTATTTTTTAATTCGGAATAATTTTCAAGCAGGGGGTCATTTTCTATTATTTCTTTGGCATACTTTTTGGCCAATTCTACCAACTTTATATTCTTGAGAGCTTCCATACCAAGGTCACTCATACCAGACTGATTGCTAGAGAGGAGTGATCCTATACCGCGCTGATTCATGTCCATCTCGGCTAATTCAAACCCGTTATTAGTCGAAGAGAAGTTCTTCAATCTCTCTAGAGATTTCTCATTAAAAGAAGAGGAGAATAAGAAACAGTAAGACTCGTCGTTACCTCTACCTATGCGTCCTCGAAGCTGATGGAGTTGTGAATATCCAAACCTTTCCGCATCTTCAATAATCATCATTGTGGCATTGGGTATATTAACTCCAACCTCGACCAAGGAAGTAGCTATTAGGATTTGGATTTGATTATCTTTGAAGTCTTGCATTATCTGTTCTTGCTCGGCGGTTTTGATTTTGGAGTGCAGACCTTTTATGTTAATTTTATTTAGGTCTGTATCAGAAGTAGCTTCTTTTTGATCTAAGTATTTTTGTATTCTTTTTAATTCAGATTCAACTGATTTGCGTTTCTCTACTTGGCCGTCTTCTGTGTCTTCTTTTTCATTTATTTTACTACACACAATAAAAACTTGTTTACCTTTTCCTACTTGATCAATCATAAAGTCATATGTTTTGTTGCGGTCTTTTTCGTAGATGAATTTTGTTTTAATCGGTTTACGGCCTTTGGGTAATTCATCTATTATAGACAGATCCAAATCACCAAAAATAGACAAAGCTAAAGTTCTCGGTATTGGTGTAGCTGTCATGGAGAGGAGATGTGGTATCTCCAATCTATTATCTCCCTTTTTGTGGGCTAAATCTTTTCTAGTATTGATACCGAATCTGTGTTGTTCATCTATTATAACCAAGGCTAAGTCTTTGAATTCAACAGACTTTTTGGTGATAGAGTGGGTTCCAACAAGTAGAGAGATTTCTCCACTTTTGATCCACTTACTTAATTGGGCTTTTGATATTTTGGTGTAACTTTCTGGGTCTATTTTGGAAGGGAATTTGTAAGCCGCTTTGCCTGATATGTATCCGACACTAATACCTGTGTGAGCTAAGAGATTAATCAGTGATTCGAATTGTTGCATGGCTAAGATCTCAGTAGGGGCCAAGTAAGCTGCTTGTAATGGTGAGCCTATTACTTTGTTATCTTTTTTATTTTTGATTACATTGTAGATAGCACTAGCTGCCACTAAGGTTTTACCAGAACCAACGTCACCCTCTAGAAGTCTTTGCATCGGTTTATCTGCTCGCAAGTCTTTTAATATGTCATCTAGAACTCTTCTCTGAGCATTGGTTGGGTTTATCTCATGTAAGTCAAAGAATTCATTCAAGTTATTCTCCTGAACATGATAGGACAATGATTGTTCAGCCAGCTTTCTTTCTTCTTGAATTAGTAGCTGTATAATAAACATCTCCTCGAAAAGAAATCTTTTTTTGGCAGACTCAGCCAGTTTATTATTCTTGGGAAAATGAATATAAAGTATTGCATCTTTGATACTCGGTAGATGTAGTTCTTTCCTTATATGTTCTGGTATTACATCAGTTAGGTTGTCAAAATATTCTGACTTTATGATGCGCTTGATAGTCTCTAATATGAATCTACTGGTTACATGTTTGGTCTCGGCATAAATAGGGATTAAGTTATCCGAGTTGTCATTATCTTCCCGGAAAAGAGAATCAGAGGCTTCTGGGATGTTATTAATCTTGTCTATGCTTGGATTAATAATGTACTGTTTATTGTTCTTATTTTCAACTTTACCGCTTATCTGAACCAAAGTATTCTCAGGGTATATTTTACCTATATAAGGCTGATTAAACCACACCAGATCAATATTCTTGACCCCGTCGAAAAGATGAGCCTCTGTCATGTTGATTTTGGTTTTCCAACTCTTTTTAACTTTTACATTTTTGAGTGTTCCATACAGAGTAGCAAAACTGCCATCCATTAGATTTCCGATCTGGCTAATCTCACCGTAGTTGATGTATCTAATCGTTATATAGTGAAGCAAGTCATATGCATTTTTTATCCCAAGACGAATTAAACCTTCTTTTTGATTAGGGTTTAACTTTTTGTATTTTTCTATATTCTCATTGTTAAGATTATTTTCTAACATGTTTTATCTTGCACATGTTACTCTTGTTTAGTTTTAGTATTTGAGTCTACCGTAGAGTATAAGTAGAACTATATTAATCAAAATACAAATCGAGATAAGTAGATTGGTAGAGTTCTCTGTAGCAGAAGCAACTTGACCAAAAACTATATAAGCTTCTAACAGGAGAACGAAAAGAGAAATGGCTAGAAAGTATACAGGTCTTGGCCATATAAGTATCATAATCGCCAAGAAGACAAACATACCATGCCACAAGTTAAAGGCTAGCACAGGGGAGATTAGTGATCCAGTACATTCGAATATAGCCTGATTGCTGCCTATTTTCTTGAATCCAGCCACAAGAGGTAGAGCATGATTAAAAAGATAATAAGCAGCTAAGGCGAAACGGAGTATATAAGGCCAAGCAGAAGTGAACATGAGATTGGGTATTTTAAAGTTAATTAAATAATAGATAAATTATAACACAAAAAAACTTAGTCTGACTAAGTTTTTTGTGTTATGTATTTTTATTTTATTGTTGTCCAGTACACACAACATCTACATCAGCCGATCTGCTAGTTATTGGAATATTTTTGGCAGGGTCCCACAAACAAGGTAATATCTAGTAGAAAATGTTGTCACTACATTACTTAATTGCCCCTTAGAAATGTAATTAGAGTCCGTTATATCAAATATATTACCTTTAGTTACTTTTGTAGTTGTGGCTATAAGGGTTTTATAGTTAGAATCAGTATTTATAGCTGATGATATTTTGGATAAGGCCAAGGTCTTATCTGCATTTAAGACAGACGAGTTCTTAGTGGTCACTTCAGATTCAATATGACAATTTTTACCAGCAGAGTATTTTACTTCCCAAGTTAGTATGGCTTTACCACCACCACAAGCCAGCTCTGGAGGATAGGCTGAGAATCTTAGTATCTCGGCTGTTTGCTTGCTAGCATCTATAACTTCTCCAGTTGCAGTGTCGGTATTACCAGCAAATCCACAAGTTAGGGAGACTGATTGTTTGGATAGAAGAGGAGGCATCGTGTAGTTATAATTAATATTATAGCTGTCAAAGTTAGCCGCAGCTATACTTCCTGATTTGACTGATACTCCGCCAAGCTTAAGATCATAGCTTGTGCTGTTATAACAGACACCAGATACATTACTTGTGCTTAGATTAGTTAGTTGAGCTTTAGGTGTCTGAGAGTTTCTCAATCTTAGTATTAATGTCTTGTATATACCATTTTTTGTGGCTACTATTTTGATGGTTGCACCACTAGGGTAACTCGCATTTAATATAGTATCGCTGATTGGTTTATTACTGTCGAGAGCTGTGATTGTACTAGGGTTAACATTTGGATCTCCTATAACTTCTGCATATTGTATAGCTGTAACGCCAGTTGCTGTATAAGATATGTCGAACACACCATTAGACGAAGTGTAATCTATATACATTATCTCGTCAGAAGAAGTTACGGTTGAGGTAGATATAGGAGCTCTAGTAGCTGAACTAACAGTACCTGCTAAACTAAGAGTTCCTTTGGGTAATATTGCTACATCAGTATTTTTACCTACACAAGTTAGGGTAAGGGTTGGATTACCACTTAAAGAATAGGTGATTGGGAAAATATTTGTACCATCGTTGGTGAACTGTCTAGTGTTTACTCCACTAGTAGTGCTAGCTATCAGAGAGGCTGTATTCCAAGATCCTTTACAGCCTAGTGTTGCGCTACCATTATTGTTATCAGTTATATAAGCTGTTACTTTTTCATACACTGTTAAGGTAGTGCTTTTGGTAATAGGGGTACCGTAATCAGTTCCATTCTTATAATAACAGGACACATTGTATTTGTAGTTTCCATTAGTATTGAGATAAGGGTTAGCTGCTACTGAGAAATTGTAAGAGAAGTTATTGGTAGAAGATGTTGTAGTTGCTATAGGTTGATTATTATTGTCTTTGATTACACATTCATTACCATTACTTTTCCATGTCATAGTGAAGTCTTTACCTTTTTCATTCTCATAACTTGTTGGCAAGTCCAGAGTCAAAGGGCATTTGCTACCATCCCAAGCTGTACCTGTGTCTTGGCATTTGGCTACTGTGTTTGCTGTAGGGTTAGGTGTAATAGTTCCTCCTGTGTTAAGTGTGAATATTGTTGTACCGTTGGTGACATCAACCGCTTGAGATCCAGTATTGTTATTCCCTTGAACATTAACTGTAGAAGGTGAAGAGTTGGGGCTAGAAGATATTGTCCAGCCACTGTTAGCATTGCTAGTAGCAGACCAGTTTAAGGTAGATTTACAAGTAGAGCGTCCAGGTACTATATTACAAGTTGGGGTTGCTGATATTGATGCTGCATACTTGATACATTGAGTGCCTGATATTGCGTATCCCGCTGGACAAGCACATTTGCTACCATCCCAAGTCGTACCTGTAGCACAAGTAGCTTGTAATGAGTAAGAAGTCGTCTTAGATCCAGCGTTATAATAGTATATTCCTACTCCATAAGGTAGAGTTGGATATCCATTACCCAAGTGAGAGCTTCCATTCCAAGAAGCATAACCACCAGTTGGGGCACCAGGTCCAGTTATATTCCAGGACTGATAAGTCGGGTAAGTTGAAGACCAGTTAAGAGTCCCTTGGCAAGATGATTGTCCTGGATTTATAGTACAGTTAGAACCAGATAGTGATATGGTATAAGCTATAGTATTACAAGAAAGGGTTCCTAGACATATGCCAGATCCAGCCAGAGTCCCGTTACAAGTATAAGTCTGACCAGAAGGACAAGAAGAACTACAAGAAGTTTTGGTTCCGACGGAGTTCATACATTGCCAAGTAGCACTTGCTCCAGAGAAGTAATCATTAACAAGGTCACCAGATGAACAAGTGTTAGCAGTAGATCCGCAGACTGGTGCTGATGCGGTTACACAACTACTTCCAGATTGAGTCTGCCCATAAGGACAAGTACATCCATGTCCATAAGTGGAGTAGTTTAAGCCGTTGGGACAAGACTGACTAACACAACTACTTCCAGATTGAGTCTGCCCATAAGGACAAGTACATCCAGGTCCATAAGTGGAGTAGTTTAAGCC
>JAUPVO010000056.1 GCA_030916975.1 Patescibacteria group bacterium | reverse complement strand
TCCGATCTTTAGATATTCTACAAGCGGAATAAAATCTCCGTCTCCTGTTACCAAGACTGCTGCGTCTAGCTTTGGCGCTAAAGTTATGGCGTCAACTGCCAAACCAACATCCCAGTCGGCTTTTTTATTTCCACCAAAAAATACTTGTAAGTCTTTATGTTTTGTTTCGATACCTATTTTTAAAAGAGCGTCAAAGAATTGCGCTTCGTCTTGAGATTCTGTTGTAATAAGATAAGCGATCGCGCGAACCAGTTTTCTGTCTGCTACGGCCGCATCTAAGACATTTCCGAAATTAACTCTTGAGTTATAAAGGTTTTTGGCGCTATGATAGAGGTTTTGAGTATCTATAAAAACTCCAACCCTCTGTGATGTGTGTTGAATTACTGACATATAAATAAATATAATATATAAATATTATGTTAAATTGTTGTATTAAATTATAAAATTAAAACGAGATAGAAATTAAGAAATATAAATATTAAAAATACAATTTCTATCAACTTACATTATACAAGAAAACTATCAAACTCAAAATTTACTACTTTAAACTCTATAAAAATAAAATTTGCTATACATAATAGCAAATTTTATTTTTAGTTTCTTTTATGCTTTAAGTCCGACTTTTTTGGCAATTTCTTTATGTCTTTTAGAGTCAGTCTTAGCTAAATACTGTAAATGTTTTCTTCTATCTGAAACCATTTGAATAAGTCCGCGTCTAGAATGGTTGTCTTTCTTGTTAGATTTCAGATGTTTTGTTAAATCTTCGATTTTTCTAGAAAGAATAGCAATCTGAACTTCTGGGCTTCCCGTGTCAGCAGTGTGAACCTGTACAGATTTGATGATATTTGCTTTTTTTCTTGTGGTTAACATAAGTAACAGTATTATAGCACACCCCTACAAAAAAATCAACCCCAGCTAATTTGGCAGACCTTAAAAAGATTCATGATATAATCGAAATAACAGACCTTGTTTTTATGTCTTTAAATAGTTACAAGCAGGAATTTTTGGAATATGTAGAGATCGAAAAAGGAAGATCTCATCTTACTGTGCGTAATTATAATCATTATGTAAACAGGTTTATCAAATTCTTAAAAGAAAGAAATTTTAATGAGAATAATTTCGGGAATAACTCAGCTTCTGATCAGATAATAAGAGAATATAGGCTATATCTCAACAGATTACCCAAAAACCAAAACAAGAAAAAAACTAATTCTAATTATTATGAAACCTTAGACAAAAAAACTCAAAACTATCATATGATAGCTCTCCGTTCCTTTTTAAAATATTTAAGGAAGAGGGGGGTTGGTGCTTATAATCCCGAGAAAATAGAGTTGGCTAAAACATCACAGAGAGAGCTGGACTTAATTACAGAAAAAGAGTTACAGAGACTGCTTAATTCTCCTGTTGATGTGCTGGACAAATTAGATCAAGAAGATAGAGATTATATTAGCAAGAAGCTTGCAATACTTCGAGACAAGGCAATACTAGAGCTCTTCTTCTCTACCGGACTCCGTGTATCTGAACTTGTTTCACTTGATAGAAATATGGATTTGAATACTGTTGAATTATCAATACGCGGGAAAGGAGGGAAGATTAGAGTTGTGTTTTTAAGTGATGACGCAAAAGAGTGGATAAAAAAATACCTAAACCAAAGAGTTGATATAGATGAGGCGCTTTTTGTTGATCATTCTAAAAGATCTCTTTCTCGCCTACAACAAAAAGGAAGTATACGCTTAACCACTAGAAGTGTGGAGAGAGTTATAGAGAAATATGCAGCTCTGGCTGGTATAAGTAAAAAATGTACACCTCACGTGCTTAGACACTCTTTTGCTACAGATCTGCTTTATAATGGTGCGGACCTTCGTAGTGTTCAGATGATGCTTGGACACGCAAGTATAGCTACAACTCAGATATATACCAATGTAACCAATAAGTTCTTAAGAGAGCAGTTTGAAAAATTCCATAAAAAGAAAAGATAGGGTTAAAAGAAAATATTTAAGATAAAAGTAATTAAATCTGAATAAAACAAAGAGAATATATAACCAGCGAATAAAACCATTATTATCATTAACATTGGATTGTATTCAATGAACTGGTATCTGTGCTTAAGGCTAGGGAAAATTGATCTTAGTATTTGCATACCATCAAACGGAGGAATTGGTAAAAGGTTGAAGAAACCTAGTCCAATATTAATAATAGCTATTCTAATAAAAAGTTCATTGTAGATATTTGGAAACACGCCAAATTTGATTAAAAGCAAGAACAAGGTTGCTATTAAAAGGTTGGTTGCAATACCTGCGGCCGATACAGCAAACTCTTTAAATCTAGTATTTAAATTATATGGGTTAACTGGAACTCCTTTAGCCCAACCAAAAACACCCCAGCCAGAAAGTACTGCTATTACAGGTAAAATGACACTACCAAAAATATCTATGTGAGGGATTGGATTAAGGGTTAATCTTCCTGCTCTTTCTGCTGTTTTATCTCCACAAAGCTTAGCTATATAACCGTGGGCTATTTCGTGCAAAATAATAGAATAAATAACTATCACTATCAGAATCAAAGTGTCAATACTCATAAATTTTTATATTTTAAAATCTAATTAAAATTGTATCATAAAAATATTTTTAATCAATTTTGATTTTTGTTTTTCAAAAGGGTATAATATAAAAAATAAAAACACTATGGATTATGAACAGTTATGGAATAATGTTTTAACACAAATAGGCTTAGAGGTTTCTAGAGTTAATTTTAATACTTGGTTTAAAAATAGCGTTATAGCTGACTATAAAGATGGTAATGTAGCTGTTGGGGTTCCTAATCAATTCGTAAAAGAGTGGCTAGAAGGCAAATATACAAAAGACATACTTAGGATTTTAAGAAATATTCACCCTTCAATAAGGTCTGTAACTTTTATAATTATAAAAAATGAAAACTCTATAAAAAGGAACAATCTCGCCAATCTTAACACAAGTAATCAAAATCAATCTCTTCCACTAGACAATATATCTATCAACAAAGAAGACAATTTGAACCCAAAATATAGTTTTGATAACTATATTATTGGACCTTTTAATGATGTGGCTTATGCTGCTGCCAGCTCAATAATGAATAATCCTGGAATATCATATAATCCTTTCTTCGTTTACGGAGGTACAGGTCTTGGTAAAACTCATCTTTTACAGTCTGTGGGCAATAATGTAAAGAAAAAATATCCAGAAAAACGTATATTTTATACCTCTTTTGAAAGGTTTTATACTGACTATGTAGCTTCAACCACTTCTAATTCAATCAACAAATTCAAAGATAAATACAGATCTTATGACGTTTTGATTATGGATGATATACAATTTATAACCAATAAAGACAAAACTCAAGATGAGCTTTTTCATATATTCAATATAATGTATGAGAACAATAGACAGATTATTTTTAGTGCTGATGTTCATCCTAATTTTATAGTTGGTTTAGAAGAAAGGTTAAGAAGTCGTTTTAATCATGGTATGGTAGTTGATATAGAAACCCCTCCTTTTGAGAGTAGGTTAGCTATATTACAAAGTAAAACCAAAGACTACAGGAACAAAATAACTGATGAGGTTCTGGAATTTATTGCCCAAAATGTTAATTGTAATATCCGTGAACTAGAAGGTATTATAACTAATATATTAACTCTTACAGAGGTTAGAAATACAATATTAAATATTAATGATATAAAAACTTACCTTAAAAATAATCTTAAAAATAAAAAGAATATATCTATTCCTGATATTGTTAAAGTTATAGCTAATTATTATAGTATAACTGATGATTTTGTTTATAATAAAACTAGAAGAAAAGATATAATTAAACCAAGACAAATTATAATGTTCCTTTTAAGGGAAGATTATGATATCTCTTATCCTGTAATTGGAGAAAAACTTGGCGGAAGAGATCATACTACCGTTATTCATAGCTATGAAAAAATAAAAAGGGAGTTACAAAATGATCCAAAACTAGCTAAAGAAATAGATGAAATAAGAAACATGCTTGGTTAAAGCTTTATTAAATCTGTGTAAAAGTATGTTAATAAGTTGTGTTTAAGACTGTTAATAGCTGTTGAAAGGTCCTCCTAAAACCCTCTTTTTAAATTTAAATTTAAATAAATAATAAAAGTAATAAATAAAAAATTTTGTTATTAGAAAATATTTTTAAATTAAGTCAAAAATAATCTTAAAATAGTCTTATATAATAAACACTTTAAAGAAATAAATCTTATCAACATTATTAACAATCTATTATTATAATAATATTTAATATATAATAATAAACACAACTAGTTAAAATAGATGAGTATAAGTTAGTTAATAAAAGATATGAAAATAAAATGTAACAGCGATGAGTTTATAAAAGTTATAAACCAAGCTTCTAAGATAGCAACTAAAAATAATATCAATCCAGTATTTGAATGTATTTATATTAGGACAGAAGATCATAAACTAATTATAAAAACTACCAATTTAGAGATACTTTACGAAAAAAGTATTAATGTTTTAACTGAGATTAATGGAGAAGTTTATATCAAATCCGATATTCTTAACAGATTAGTGTCTAATCTTCAAAAAAATACCAATTTAGAGATAGAAAAGATAGATAACAAGCTTTCTATTAAAAACGAAAAAGAAACTCTAGAAATCGATATTTTTGACATAAATGAGTCTTTTCCAAATTCTCCTGTTTCTAACGATTCTATATTAACTGTACCAATTAAAACATTAGTTGAAGGTTTTAAAAATGTTTCTTTTGCAGCTTCTAAGTCTGAAATAAAACCTGAAATATCTAGTGTTTATATATATAACAAAGATGATTTTTTAAATTTTGTAGCTACAGACTCTTATAGATTAGCAGAAAAAAGAACTAATCAAATCAATATTTTAAAAGATTTTTCTTATATAATTCCAATCAAAAACGTGTTGAATATAATATCTATTTTGGATGATGAGAATCAAGATAATGATATTATTTTGACAGAGTATAACGATGGAATAATTTTAGAAAATGATAATATTTTTATATCAACAAGAATAATTAATGGAAATTACCCAGACTACAAACAACTTTTTCCAAAAGAATTTAATAATGAGTTGGAAATAAATAAAACGGAATTGGTAAAAGCTTTAAATCTTAACAACTTAATAACTACACAATATAATTTTACCAAAATCAAATACGATCTAAATCAAAAATCAGCAACAATAACCGCCGAAGAAAAGTCGAGAGGAAATGTTAAAAGTTTTGTGAATTTTGATATCAAGAATTCTAAAGCTGAGCTAGAAGAAACTAACTATAACACAGGATATTTTCTTGAAGGTTTAAGTAAAATATCTTCTGAGAAAGTTTTAATGAATTATACAATAGAAAATAAACCTGTATTTATTAAAAATAATAACGATTTATCATTTGTTTACCTTCTAATGCCATTAAATAGATAAAAGAAAATTAAAATAAAACTGTAAAATTATTTTACAGTTTTATTTTAGTTTAATTTAATACTGTACGGAACCAGGTATGTAAACAGGAACTTGGGGGTAGAGATATATACCAGGATCAGTAGCAGGAATACCAGGATCTCCATTAGAATTGTCTGTGCTTGTAGAATTTCCCTCTACTCCATTATCCGGCATACATCCAGTACCAAAATTATGTATAGGAACATTCCAAAGATTATATTGTGGATCAGTTGAACCGCTTGAATAATCTAAAATACTTACAAAACGTCCGTTTACACAAGTATCTCCTTTAATATATTCTATAGTTGAATAATCTGGCTTATTAAAAGTTTCTACAGGCAAGTCTTTAATAGCATAATCCATAATTTTACGCCACATAGGAGATAAGATTGTTCCTGCTACTTTAGTTACAGGAGCATTATCATTATTACCTCCCCAAGTCCCAACTACAATACTAGGAGTATATCCTACAACCCACACATCAATAAAATCATTAGTGGTACCAGTTTTTACTGCTACTTCTCTGTCGTAGTAATTAACAGGATTGTTAACGCTATAGGCTGGGTATCTTGATTTACTATCAATTAAAACATTATTTAAAATATCTGTGTATTTACTATCTACAATGTATTTAGGGTTGTTCTGATACTTTTCTAAAACATTACCATCTTTATCACTTACTTCTAAAATACCAGTAGGCTCGTGATAGAATCCATTATCAGCAAAAACTCCGTAAGCATTAGTGAGATTCAAAAGAGAAACCTCACCACTACCTAGAGCAAGAGATAATCCATATTTGCTCGGGTCTCCCATATCTAAGCCAAACTTCTTAACAAAATTTAAAGTCTCTCTTACTCCCACAAGATACTCTACTTTAACAGCCGGAATATTCAAAGACCATAATAAAGCCTGCCTAAAACTTACATTACCAGCATAACTACCATCATAGTTTACGGGTATATAACATTTCTGACCATTTAAACTATTGCCGTAAGCATCACAATTGGTTGCAAAATTAGTAGATACATCGAAGATTCTGGTGTCAGGAGAATATCCGTTAATATAAGAGAGTAAATACACAAATGGTTTAAAAGAAGAGCCTGGCTGTCTAGGGGCTGTAGCCACATTAAACTGTCCATCAATATTCTTATCAAAATAATCTCTAGAGCCTATCATTGAAAGTATCTGCCCAGTTCTTGGGTCAATAGCAACCATAGCAGCATTTTTAGCACCAAATCTTTTTTCATTAGTAACCACATAATCATAAACAATCTTCTCTGCATTTGCTTGAAGATCAGCATTTAAAGTTGTTATAACTTTAAGTCCACCATTCTCAACAGTATCTTCTCCATATTTTTCTTCTAGATAATTTTTAACATAAAACACAAAATGATAAGCTCTTCCACTAGAATCTTCTTTGGTCAAAAAGTTAACTGATTGATTAATTGTGTTTTCATACTCTTCTTTTGTTATAAAGCCGTTTTCATACATTTTTTGAAGCACTAAATTCTTTCTGTTCTCAAGAGCTGTTCTGTCTTCTTTAAAAGGGCTGTACCGAGAAGGAGCTTGTGGCATTGCAGCCAAATAGGCAGCCTCTGCCAAGCTTATATCTTTGGCGTGTTTTCCAAAATAAGCTAAAGAAGCCTCTTCTATACCATAAATATTACCTCCATAAGGCGCTTCATTAAGATATATATTCAAAATGGTATCTTTATCTAACTGTGCATCTAGTTTTATAGCTAAAACTATTTCTTTAATTTTTCTTATTATAGTTTTTTCTTGAGTTAGAAGAGCATTTTTAACAATTTGTTGATCTATTGTTGATCCTCCTTGAGAATAAGAACCTCCTTGTATGTTAGCTATAAAAGCTCTTATTATAGAAGTTGGTCTTATTCCGTAATGACTGTAAAAAGAAGAGTCTTCGATAGCGATTGTTGCTTTTTTGGCATAATCATTAATTTGGTCATTTTTGACTTGAGTTCTTTTTATGTTGTCATGTATATTGTATAGAACTATAGTTCCAGTCCTATCATAAATCTTGGTGCTATTGGCGATTTTTCTGTTTTCAAAATCATTAAAATCCGGAAGTTTCATGGTAGAAAACCAAACAATCATTATTGTAGCAAGTACAAAACCTAGCCCAAACAAAAGGTAAAAAGACTCTTTTATAATCTTTGAATGCAAACTTGTTCTCTTCTTTTTGGTTTGATGTTTTTTGTTGTTAGTGGTGTTGGTCATGATATTAAATTATGTTTTGCACAAGAAATCGCCTATTGTATTTTTATATATAATAACACACAAAATATATTTTTGTATATACAAAAAGTATGTTATATTGTACTTTGTAACAAACCTATGGCAGTAGATATAAATGAAGAAAAAATCCAGAATTTATTAACAAGAAATGTAGAAGAAGTTTTTGTAAAAGAAGATTTTGAAAAAGAATTAAGGTCTGGCAAAGAATTAAGAATTAAACTAGGAATAGACCCAACAGGCCCAAAAATCCATCTCGGAAGAGCTATACCTCTTAGAAAATTAAGAGAGTTTCAAAAAATGGGACACAAGATCGTTTTGGTTATTGGTGATTTTACAGCTCAGATAGGAGACGCTAGTGACAAAACAGAAAAAAGACCATTTCTTACAAGGTTACAGATTGATGATAATCTTAAAGACTACAAAAACCAGATTGGCAAAATCATAGACCTCTCTAAAACGGAAATAGTTTATAACAGTGACTGGTTGTCCAAGTTAACATTTAGAGAGATAACGGAGCTAGCAGAGATTTTTACTGTTCAACAAATGTTAGCAAGAAGAAATTTTTCAGATAGGTATGATGAAGGAATCGAGATATCTCTTCGAGAATTTTTGTATCCTTTGATGCAGGGTTATGATAGTCACGCTATCAAATCTGATGCTGAGATTGGTGGTTTTGATCAACTGTTTAATCTAAAAGCTGGAAGAGATATTCAGGACTATTATAACGAAAAGAAACAAAGCATAATGAATTTGGAAATGCTAGAAGGTACAGATGGTAGAAAAATGTCTACTAGTTGGGGTAATATAATTACAATAGTGGATGAGCCTAGCGACATGTTTGGTAAAATTATGTCCATGAAGGACGAGCTAATTTTAAAATACTTCAGACTTTGTACAGATAAAACAATAGAAGAGATAAAGGTTTATGAAGAGAGGTTAAAATCCGAAAACCCTAAAGATATCAAAATGGAACTGGGTGAAGAGATAGTCAAATTGTATCATAGCGAAAAATTGGCCAAACAAGCCAAGCAAAACTTTATTGAAGTGTTTCAAAATAAAGGTTTGCCGGATCAGATCCCAGAAATAGTAGCTGCTGAAGGAGATTTATACTCTGATGTTGTGGTCAAGTCTAAAATAGTAGAGAGTAAAGCAGAATGGAAAAGACTAGTAGAGCAGAATGCAATTCTAAAAGAAGATGACACAGTTATAACTGATTATAAAGCTAAAGCAGAAAACGGTATTATCAAAATA
>JAUPVO010000055.1 GCA_030916975.1 Patescibacteria group bacterium | reverse complement strand
TGTCCAAAACTCAATTCGCACAGAGACAGATCAAAAACTGGATCAAAAATAATGGGGGCCTTATTGATAAGTTTTTGGTAAAATAATAAAACAATAAACATATGCACAAAGATAGACTCGTAGAGCATTTTAGAAAATTCCCAGGTATAGGCCCCAAACAAGCTGAGAGGTTTGTGTACTTTTTGATGAAACAAAACCAAAATTTTCTTGATAATTTTATTAATAACATAAAAGAGTTAAAACAATACTCTATCAAATGCGTAGAATGCGAGAGACACACCTATCTAAGTACTCACAATCCCAACGAGAAACATATCTGCGATATATGTAGTGATGAGAATAGAGATGGCGCCACTATTATGATAGTAGAGAAGGAAATGGATATAGACAGCATAGAAAAGTCTGGAATATATACTGGTGTATACTTTGTACTTGGGGGACATTTACCTTTTTTAGCACAAGACCCAAAAGAGTACATATCGATAGAGTCTCTAACCAAAAGGATTTTTAATAAAATAAAAAATAACTCCCTAAATGAGATAGTCTTTGCCTTGCCAGTGAGCGATGAAGGTGACAATGAAATGGAGTATATCAAAAAAGTAATAACCCAAATCGTAGGCATGGATAAAGTTAAAATCTCCACCCTAGCCAGAGGTGTATCGACTGGTTTGGAAATGGAATATGTTGATCATGACACCTTCAAATACGCTTTTGATGCCAGAAAATAAAATAATTAGTCCTTCCACCTGGACTCGAACCAGGGACCACTCGGATATAAGCCGAGTGCTCTAACCAACTGAGCTATGGAAGGATATTCCAAATAAAACTTAAGTTGTGTAATTATAGCATAATTATGGGGTTGATTTCAATTCTTCATGGGTGTATAATCTAAAACCTTGGTAACTTAAGTCTTTTCAAGAGACGCCTCAAGTAACCAAGAATCCGAAGCAACTCGAATCCTAAAAGGAGATAGTAAAAGTGCCCAAAAATGGAAATATCTGCCAGATCAAACCAAACTCCTTAGACTGCAAAGGGAAAATAGGTGTTGGCGATTGTCCCGGAATCGAAAAATGCCAATGTTTGTCTCGTCATAAAGAAGCTTCTGCAGGCAGAAGAAAAGAAGCTCAGAAAATGATGATTCCCAAAAAATCCAGAACTGGGCCCAGTACTAAAATTAAACCCGCTGGCCACTTAAAAGATACAGGTCGGCGAGATCAAGCTCCTCGCGTACCGCGCTTCTGATTTAATGATCAGATAAAACCCCCTCATCTTGAGGGGGTTGTTTTATTTTCAATAAAAATATGATTTTGTCTAGATTACATGTTGGATAATTTTTTATATAATAAAAAGAAACACTAACCCCTAAACTAATCAATATTAAACATATGCATCTAAATACTCATAACAACTCTACAACAAATGAAATTAATATTATCCCAATCATAGCTATAGACGGAACCACAGCTAGCGGTAAAGGTACAATAGCTAGAAGGCTAGCCAAACATTATAGCTATAATTACCTAAATAGTGGTGCATTATATAGACTAGCCGCCTATATATTACAAAAACAAAATTTTGATTTTGAAAGATATAACACTCTTCGCAAACAAGAACAGTTTGAAACAGAAGAATACAAAGCAATGGAACAACAAGTAATAAATGCAGGAGCTAATTTGTCTCCTATATTTTTAGATAAACAAGTTCTTGTTGATGGCACGGATATCTGGACTGCAATCTCTACTCAAGAATACGGTAACTATGCTGCTCGCATATCTCCGACCAAGGACCTGCGTGTTGCTATACATGATTTCCAGAGAAGCTGTATTAAGCTGCCGGGACTTGTAGCAGAAGGTAGAGATATGACTGGCGTAGTTTTTGTTGATGCAATATGCAAAATCTATATGGACGGAACAGCGGAAGAAAGGGCTAAAAGAAGACTAATTGACGAACAAAAAGAAATATCTGGATGTAACAAAACTTTAGAAAATGTCTTATCAGAAGTAATAGAGAGAGATGAAAAAGATAAAAATAGATTCAGTGGAGCTTTAACTCTAACTGAAGATTCTTATTATCTAGACACAACTAACAAAAGTATAGAAGAGGTTCTAGAAGAAGCCATTTTATATTGTAATTCTAAGCTACAACCAAATAACTAACTGGAGGGACTAATTTAAATACTCTACAAAAGCGTTGTTATTTACCTCACGACCCAAGAACTCTCTAGATGATTCGCTCTCCTCTCTTTGACTACCTTTCTCCAAGATTTCTTCTCTATACTTCTGTCCAACTTTTTTATATTCTAAACTATTATTCATTGACTCTTTGAACTTGGAGTAGAAGTCTTTTGAGATTCTTTCTGCCCAGAGGTAACTATAATACCCAGCGTCATACCCTCTTACTATGTGGGCAAATCTGCCTACGAACAAAACTTCTTTTGGTAATTCATACAAATTATCTTTCATTAATCTATGAAAGTGTTGTACTGGATCATCTTGCTTTTCAGTATATATATCCAAATCAAGCAGTCCTTGCAAAACTTGTCTCGTATATAAGTTGCCTTTCATGAATTTATCTGACTCTATTATTTTACTTATTTCTGATTTGGGTAAGGATTTTCCTTCTATATAGTGCTTAGAAACCTTTTTTAGAACAGACTCCTCGAGAAGCCACTGTTCCATGATTTGGCTTGGAGCCTCTACGAAATCCCATAGAACATTAGTTCCAGACTGTGATTCATAAACTGAAGTTGTCATAATGTGGTGAAGCGCATGACCAAATTCATGAAAAATAGTCTCAACTTCTCCAAGAGTTAACAAACTAGGTATTTTCTTTTGCGGTTTTGAAAAGTTACAAATTATAATTGCAAATGGAGTATTGTAATTATTCTCATCAATCAAGTAGCCTGACCTATTAGGCATCATACAAGCATGCCCAAACTTCCCATCTCTTGGGAACAAGTCTAGAGCTATATATCCAATCACCTTTTTGCTTTGCTTATCTTTAAACTGATACAAAGTTACGTCTTTGTGCCAAAGCTTCAAGTCAGATTTTACTAAAACAAAACCAAAGAGATCACCAAATATTTTAAACATCTGCGATAAAACGTGATCAAGCGGGAAATACTCTCTTATTTTCTGTTGATCAATATTGTATTTGGATTCTTTAATTTTATTGGCGAGATATTCTATATCGCTAGCTGACACCTCGTCAATCCCATAGACCTTAGCTTCTTGGCGCAAGTCTTTTAGGTCTTGATCTTTTTTAGATTTTAATTTGGATAATAATCCATTTAACATCTTATACGGAGCCTCAACTTTTTTAGCCATTCTACTGCTTATTACATAGTCGGCATGGTTTTTGTAACCAAGAAGTTTTGACTTTTCTTTTCGCAAACCAACAAGCTCCAAAAGGATATTAACATTTCTTTTTCCTCCTTGATTATTAAACTTCAGATAAAGTTCAAGTCTTTTTTCTTTACTTTGACTATATCTCATAAAAGGCCCATACTCAGGATAAGAAGTGCCGACTCTGTACAGTGATTCACCTTTTTTATTTTTCTCTTTTGTAAAGCTATTTTTAACAAGTTCTGGAACACCAGCCATCCCATCTTCATTAACAAGAATAAAACTATTATCCTCTGCCAATCTAGAATCATATTCGCTAGAAAGTTTGGAAATCTTTTTGTCAATTGATTTTAATTTGTTTCTAGATTTTGTATCCAAATCAAAACCCATTCTTTTAAAAGCCTTAATATAGTCCTCTACCAATTTAATGCTCTCTTTAGATAAATTTTTCTTTTCTTTTTTATAGTTAAAATCATAATAATCCTTAACTGCTTTATATAGCTTGATGTCGTAGTTGATTTCTGTTGCTTCATTTTGGAACTCAACCAATGCAGCTCTAGCAACTTCTCGAACATTCTTATTATCAGAAACCATTTCAAGCAGATTAATATTACTAATATCATTATTAATTGCGTTATCCGAACTCTCAAAAGCTAAGATGGTATTATCAAAAGTCCTATCCTCTTTCTTGATATTTTTAATTAATTCTATATTGTTTTTCATAACAGCTATTGATATTGCTGGTATGAGTTTAATATGTTCTGGTTTCCATTTTATAAAGTCAAAATCTTTTTGGGTTAGGATATTTTTAGAAAGGTTTTGATTTATTTTTGTTTTTTTGTCAGTCATAATTGTAAAAATCTAAAATTATATAATAATTATAACATATTTGGGCGATTAAAATAATAATTTAACCTTGAAATTATTAAGTTTTTTGTGCTATAATAAAAACTATCCTAATAAAGGTGCGATGGCGAAATGGTAACGCTTCGGTCTGCAAAACCGACATGCGCGGGTTCGATTCCCGCTCGCACCTCCCTTCAAATTACATTATGCAAAAAATTAGATTATTGGCTATAGAAACGAGCTGCGACGAAACAGGAATCGCAATTATTGAATTTGAAAAGAAAATTGTCAAAAAACAAGAAGTAATTAGCAAAGAATTCAAAGTCATAAAAAATCTACTAATATCCCAAATCGATATCCACAAAGACTATGGCGGAGTTTACCCTAATCTAGCCAAACGTGAACATATTAAAAATATTCCTATACTATTAGAGCAGGCTTTGGGCAAAGATGATAATTTTAAAAATATCAACTATATCGCAGTTACTTATGGGCCCGGTCTCTCACCTGCCCTCTGGACTGGAATAGAAGCTGCCAAAACAATATCAAAAGAATACAATATTCCTGTTCTTCCAATCAATCACATGGAAGGACACATATTCTCTTCACTTTTAACTGCCAAAAATAAAAAAGGGGATATCTACGAAATAATAACTCCTTCTCTACCTTCTATCGCACTCTTGATTTCTGGTGGTCATACAGAATTGATATACATGAATAACTTTTTTAAGTACAAAAAAGTAGGACATACTCTAGACGATGCTGTTGGGGAAGCTTTTGATAAAGTTGCTAGATCCATTGGATTATCATACCCTGGTGGTCCAGAAATATCTAAAAAGGCTGAATCTGGGCGAAGAGAGATAGTGGCGCTACGCGAAGAATTGAGATTACCTCGCCCCATGCTTCATTCCAAAGATTTAAATTTTTCTTTTTCTGGCTTAAAAACTAGTGTCATTAATAAAATAGAAAAATATAAACTAACTGAAGAAGAGAAGAACCTTTTTTGTATGGAATTTGAAAATGCTGTAACTGATGTCTTAATCAAAAAGACTAGAGAGGCTCTCTACTTATATAACTGTAACTCTTTGATTGTTGGTGGTGGGGTTAGCGCTAATAATCACATTAGAAAATCATTAACAGAGATGTGTAAGAATGATGACATAGATATCTATCTTAGCGATAAGAAAAATAGTACTGATAATGCTCTTATGATAGCTGCTATAGCTTTTGCAAAAGTGTCCAACAGTCACCCCGCTCTTACCGGCGAAAAAGTAGAAGATATTAAAGCTGAACCCAATTTGAAATTATAAATTTTATATTATAATATATCTAACATAAATATGAAAAAGATTTTAATAATAACTGTTAGCTCTCTAATTATAACTTCTGGGGCTTTCGCTCACCCTGGAGGATTAGACCAAAACGGTGGACATTATTGTAGAACGAAATGTGCAAAGTATGGTCTCAAAACTGGACAATATCACTGCCACAGATCATATTGTAAGTTAAAATAAAATGAAGCAAAATATTTAAAATATGAAAAAATAAAAGCCCTGGAACGTTTTAACATTTCAGGGCTTGTTGCTAGCATTGCACTAGCGAAGTGTTCGCTTGCTGGGCACGTTACCGAGAGCGCTGAACTGACTCGGAACGGCCCACATTGGCCGACTTGTTCTGGGCGGCGACCATGAGGGCATCGGCCATCTGCTTCTTGGCTTGCGCCTCGAGCAGGGCAAGCAAGATGCATAAGAAGGCAGCAAATGCGATCCCAAAACTGACTGCAAGCACCTTGAACTGCATCTTCGAAACATGAGGTGAAATGAAGCGTATCAGCACGAAAACCACAGCCCACAGCGTAAGGAAGACAATAATCGTCATACCACCCAGGTGCAAACCACGAATCATGGTGGACTCCTCTACAGGTTAAGTTGAAAAAGGGCTTATTACTCAATTGAGAACCCGATGTAATACCGACAACATTATATATTGCTTATTACTCTTTGTCAAATTATTGTATTAACTACCCAGCTTTTGTAATTTTAATAACTTAAATAACATAAAAACAAAATCCCCTGTTTATCTAGGAGATTTTAAGAAAATTTATACCATTTAATTTTGTGCGCCGGGTTGGATTTGAACCAACGAAGCCCGAAGGGCGACAGATTTACAGTCTGTTGTAATTGACCACTCTACCACCGACGCTTTTGTATTGAAAATTTAACTTTAAATACTATAATTCAACTTAAATATACTAACATATTTCAAAGTTATTTTCAATACTAACTAAAAGAGAATAAACTACTTAGACTTAACAGATAGGGAATTTTTGTCTATTACTGATCTAGTTCTTTTCTTGCTTTCCACTAGTAATTCTCCTTTTTTGACATCAACATCAACAATCCCTCCTTTGTCAAAGACTTTGTCTATTATCATGCTGGCAACTTTGTTTAGAATATGAGACTGCATATATCTTCTGATAGGTCTGGCTCCATACTGAGGATCGTAACTTTTCTCTGCAATATAAGATATGGCTTCTGGGCTAACTTGAAGAGTGATAGATTTTTCTGATAATCTTTTTTCTATCTCTGTTAGAGAAAGGTTTACAATCTTCTCTATATCTTCTTTTTTGAGTACATCAAAAATAACGATCTCATCAAGACGATTAAGAAATTCCGGTTTGAAGAAATCTTTAAGTGAGTCTTGAACTTTTTCTTTTACTCCACTGTATTCACTCTCTGAGCTACTAGAGAAACCGTAAGTTTGCATCTTTTGAATATAGTTACTTCCTATATTTGAAGTCATAACAATAATCGCATTCTTAAAGTTGGCCACTCTACCCTTATTGTCAGTTAATTTACCTTCATCCAAAACTTGCAGAAGTATATTGAACACATCTGGATGTGCTTTCTCAACTTCGTCGAAAAGAATAACAGCGTAAGGTCTGTGGCGAACAGCTTCAGTTAAGATACCGCTCTCATCATAACCAACGTATCCGGCTGGAGATCCTATTAACTTACTCATACTATGCTTCTCCATATATTCACTCATATCCACTTTGATAAGAGCTTTCTCGTCATTAAACATTATCTCAGCTAGAGCTTTTGTTAATTCTGTTTTACCTACACCAGTTGGACCCAAAAATAAGAATGAGCCAATTGGTCTGTTAGGGTCAGATACTCCAGTGCGCGATCTCCTTACAGCATCTGCTATCTTAACGATAGCGTCTTTTTGCCCTATTACTCTTCTAGAAAGGAACTCTTCCATCTGTGCTAGTTTTTCTTTTTCACTTTCTAACATTTTGTTAAGAGGTATACCTGTCCAACGTGATACAACAGAAGCAATATCTTCTTCCGTAATATCTTCTTTAAGAACTCTTCTGCCTTTCTGAAGCTTTTCTAATCTGTTATGCACTTCACTCAGATCGTTCTCAAGTCTCGGCATTTTTACATATCTTATCTCTGCCACATTAGATAATTCACCTCTCATCTGAGCATTGTCAGCTTCAATACGTAATTGTTCTATTTGCTTTTTGTAATCACGCATCTTAGCCACCAAGTCTTTTTCATTGTTATATCTAACCTCAAGATCACGAACTGAAGATTTTATCTCGGCTATTTCCCTATCTATATCTTCTATTCTATTCTTTATCTTGTTGTCACTATTAGCAATAAACTCTTTATCTAGTGCCTCATGCTCTACTTCAAGACGCTGGATTTTGCGATGAGCAATATCCAACTCTGGGGGTTTATTCTCTAGAGAGATACGAAGAGAAGAAGCAGCCTCATCAATAAGGTCTACTGCCTTGTCTGGCAAGAATCTAGAAGTTATATAACGAGTTGAGAGATTGACTGCTGTAATAATTGCCTCATCACTGATTCTAACTCCATGAAAGACTTCGTATTTTTCTTTTAACCCTCTCAGAATCGCAATTGTGTCGTCAACACTTGGCTCTTCTACGTATATAGGCTGAAACCTTCTAGCCAAAGCCGGATCCTTTTCTATATGCTTCTGATATTCATTAAGTGTGGTAGCTCCTATGGCCCTAATCTCTCCTCTTGAAAGGGCTGGTTTCAATAAGTTTGCTGCATCAGCCGCTCCTTCTGCTGCTCCAGCTCCAACGATGGTATGAAGTTCATCTATGAATAATATTATCTTTCCTTCGCTGTCTGCTATTTCTTTCATAATATTCTTCAACCTATCTTCAAATTCTCCTCTATATTTTGTACCGGCTATAAGCATACCAAGATCGAGAGCAACTAACTCTTTGTCTTTAAGTGACTCTGGCACATCACCTTTGGCTATTCTAATGGCTAGACCTTCTACTACCGCCGTCTTGCCGACGCCAGCTTCTCCTATCAGTATGGGATTGTTTTTGTTACGTCTTGAGATTATTTGCATGACACGCATTATCTCTGTGTCTCTGCCTATAACAGGATCCAGCTTGTCTTCTCTGGCAAGCTCAGTAAAGTTACGAGTATACTTAGATATGGTTTTATTTTTCTTAACTGTTCCATTCTGAGAATATATCTGAGTGCGAGCCTGAGAGAGAACTCTCATAACCTGATCTCTGTCTATTCTGAATCTGTTAAGTATTTCTTTAAGTTGTCCTCCTGTATCCAGTAAAGAGATAAATACATGTTCTGGAGCTATAAATTCATCATGAAGCATCTGAGCTATTTGCGCACATTTGTCGAAAGCTTGAGCTAAATCTTGAGTCAAATACATCTGATAGCTTGGGGCCATAGTTGCTCCACCTCCTCCAACATGAACTGCATCTGTAATAGTATCAGAGAACAAAATCACATCTATTTGTAACTTTTCTAAAATAGCATAAACAATACTATCTTCTTGTGATAAAAGCGCTGCCATCATATGCACAGGCGTAACATTACTCTGTCCAGCCTCTATAGCTATTTCATGAGCTTTTCTGATTGCCTCTTTTGATCTGGTTGTCCAGTTGTTAAATGATGGGTTCATAATTATATTTTAATTATATCATGTAGACAAATATATACATATATTATATTAAAATATGTATATATTTTATCTTTTTAATAATTGATTATTTTTGATCTGAATTAGATTCGTCTGTTTTAGGCTCCTCTTCTTCACTTGTCTTTTCAGTAGAATCATTCTCAGACTTATCCTTAGCACCAGACTCTTCCTGTTTATCATTATCTGTTTTCATGGCTTCTCCAATCTTATACATTGCAGTATTAAGATTTGTTGTTGCTGATTTAATCTTGTCCAAATCAGAACTGTCTTTAGCCTGTTTCAATTCAGATATTTTATCCATAACATCTTTTTTAACGTCAGCTTCAACTTTATCTCCAGCATCTGATAGTGACTTCTCTGCTGTATGAATTGTTTGATCTGCTATATTTTTTGCTTCTGCTACTTCTTTTTTCTTAGAATCTTCCTCTGCATTTGATTCTGCTTCAGACTGCATTTTTGCTATCTCCTCTTTAGAGAGCCCAGAAGAAGCTTCTATTCTAATAGTTTGTTCTTTGCCACTAGTTTTATCTTTAGCTTTTACATTCAAGATACCATTAGCATCCACATCGAAGGTAACTTCAACTTGAGGCGCTCCACGTGGTGCTGGTGGTATACCATCAAGAATAAATCTTCCTAATGATTTGTTATCAGAGGCCATAGACCTTTCTCCTTGAACAATGTGTATCTCTACACTAGTCTGATTATCAGCTGCAGTTGAGAATACCTGAGATCTCTGTGTAGGGATAGTTGTATTCTTCTCTACAAGATGTGTGGCTACACCGCCCATGGTCTCTATACCAAGAGAAAGCGGGATAACATCGAGAAGTAGTACGTCTTTTACATCGCCTTGAAGTACACCAGCTTGCACAGCAGCTCCTAGGGCCACAACCTCATCTGGGTTAACTGATCTGTTTGGATCTTTATCAAACACCTTTTTAACAGCCTCTATTATCATTGGCATACGTGTCTGACCTCCAACCATAACAATCTCGTTGATTTCTGTTTTATTAAATCCAGAATCTTTAAGTGTTGCTTCTGTTATCTTGATAGATCTCTCAACAAATGGTCTAGCTATATTCTCCAGCTGCGCCCTAGTGAGAGTAACATCCAAATTCTTAGGGCCGTCTGATCCAACAGATATGTAAGGAAGGAATATTTTAGATTCTACCTGCGTTGACAATTCATGTTTTGCTTTTTCAGCTGCTTCGTCTATACGCTGCATAGCCAAAGTGTCAGAGGCGATATCAATTCCCGTTTCTTTCTTGAACTGATCTGTAACATACTGAACAATTTCCTGATCAATGTCGCGCCCTCCAAGATGCGAGTCACCCCCTGTAGCTTTGACTTCCACTACTCCATCCCCAACTTCCAAAATGGAAATATCAAAAGTTCCTCCACCAAAATCATAAACTGCAATTTTCTCATTTTTCTTTTTGTCAAAACCGTAAGCCAAAGCTGCTGCAGTTGGTTCATTAATAATTCTTTTAACTTCTAGTCCAGCAATTGCTCCAGCATCTTTAGTTGCTTGTCTTTGTGCGTCATTGAAGTAAGCAGGTACGGTTATAACAGCTTCTGTAACCTTATCTCCAGTTTTTGCTTCGACATCAGCTTTAATCTTTTGGAGAATCATTGCCGAGATCTCTTCTGGACGCATTTCTTTACCTCCAAGATTGATACTTACTCCTTCATTAGCTGACTTTGATACGCCGTAAGTAACTTTACCTAGGTCGTCCTGAACTTCTCTGTCAGTAAAATTATGCCCCATATATCTCTTTACACCATAAATAGTGTCTTTAGGATTCATAACTGCCTGACGCTTAGCTGCAACACCTACAGTTTTCTCTCCACTTTTTGCTATAGAAACAACTGAAGGGGTTGTGCGCATACCTTCAATATTTTCTATAATTTTTGGTACCCCACCTTCCATAATTGCTACCGCAGAGTTGGTTGTACCAAGGTCTATACCTATAATTTTTGCCATATATTTTGTATTGTTTAAATTAAATTAATTGATTAAATAAAGATTTTTAAATTTTGAAATGAATAAATAATAGAATACAAAATTAACAAATAAATAATTTATTAATTAATAAAAATAAATTATATTTGTAATCTGGTATTACTTAATTAAAATATGGTGGCGCTAAAAGATGAGAATATCTCAAAAAGTTATCGTTTTTAAAAACTAAATTATTATTTTCAAATCTTGAAAAGTTATTATTTAGTTTAATGGTGTTTAATCTGTAAATATTAAAACCGAACAAAGCCCTAACATAATTTACGACTTTGTTAGCTGCTTCTTTGGCAAAATCTTCTGCCTTTTCTTTTAAATCAAAAACAAAGTTCACAATCAACAAAAATAATCTCCAAACATTTTGGGACACTTCAACTAGAAATAAAAACTTTTTTTGTATTACTATTTGGTTCATAGTATTTGATATATAATATTACAAAAATCAAACAAAAATATTTCCTATGCGATATATTGATTAATTATATATGCGTAATCCTGATATTAATATGACTTCTGTTTACTTATTTTATTTGTATCATAAATAATAAAACTAAGCAAGTTTGAACCAGAATAAGGATGAAAATTTTAATAAAATATTAAAAAGTGTTAAAATTACTTTATATGGAAGAAAATAAACAAGAAAAAAAAGAACAAGAATTCACTTATGTAGATAATTCTAATAAGAATAGCCATAATAGAAAAGAGTTCAACAAAGACTGGATAATAACACTATTACTGGCTATTTTCCTCGGAACTTTCGGTATACACAGGTTCTATAATAAAAAAATAGGAACTGGAATACTTATGTTAATAACTTTTGGAGGATTTGGACTTTGGCAACTTATAGATATCATTTTGATTGTTACAGAAACTTTCAAAAATAAATCTGGCCATATTCTCAAAATACGAGTATAATAATTAAAATAAAAATAAGCCCGAGAAATTCTCGGGCTTATTTTTATTTTAATTTGTAGGCTTTGACTTTGGCAGCTCTCCAAACATTATCTTTGTATTTGTAACCGCTCATTATAACTTGGGCTATTTTATTATCCAGACTCTTATCATCTGTGTCTATAACTTCTAGTCCTTCGTGAAGATTAGGGTCAAACTCATCTCCAACTTTACCGAATTTTTCAAAGCCTTGTTCTTTTAACTTGTTTTCAAAACTTGAAAATATGTATTCAATACCTCCCCTCCAATTCTGGTCAACGCTTTCCCAAGCTGACACATTGGATCTAGCGCTATCATAAGTATCCATAACGATAAGAAGCTCCTCAGCAAATCTTTTGACCGCATAATTACCCCATTCTTTTTTCTCTTTTTCTATCTGAGCTTCTCTGTTTTTGTAATCTGCTAGTGCTCTCTGCCAGGAATCTAAATAGTCTTGTTTTTCTTCTTCTAGCTTTTTTATCTTTTCTCTTAGTTTCTTAACAGTGTCCTTACCAGAAAGCTCTTCTCCATCTTGATCTAATTCAATAAACTCTTCAATGGTCTCATCATCTTTTAATTCTTCGCCTCTATTTTTATCTTGCATATATATTAATATATATCAAAACTAAAATATTTTTGCAACAACCCACACCAAAACAACAATAAGTACAATAAACCAAAGGTTCATTTCTTTTTCCTCATCTGATAATTGTTCTATTTTCTCAATACTAGAATTCCTATGAACAATCTCATCACTTCTAACATCTAAGAAAAAATCATAGTAATTAGTATTGGTTCTTCCATATTGCTTTAAGAATTCATTTTCCAGTGGCTTATTCTTAAGTCCTTCAGCATGTCTTTTTATAAAAGTAGAATATTGAGAGAAAGCATGGCTTTCAAAAAGATAATTTAACTCATAAGACCACTCTCTTTTAACCAAAAATAAACAGTAAGACATCCAGAAGTAGAAGAAAGAGAATAGCATTGGTATTATTGTGTGTCTCAGAACTCCAACATGTTTATGTTCATGTTTGGCAATAGATGATATAACCACCACATGCATAGTCTCGTTATCATTAGCGAGTCTGGAGAATTTTTTCACATGGCCAAGTCTCATAGCTTTGGCTTCATCAGTATAGAAGATTGTAAGTAAGGTATAAGCTGCTGATGCCCATGATTGATATGGTACACGAGCAATAACTTCCACTGCCCTAAACTTTAAATATGAAGGCTCTCTACCGTATACAACATTGCCACACCAAACCAAAAACCCTCCAAGTAGATTGGGCAAAAAGCTAGTCTTATAATTATCTCTAGAAGCTTTGTATTCTTCTAAAACCTTTTCGTCTCTTAAATCTTTAATAAGTTTTTCAAACTTATTAGGACTCTCATCATTTTCTTGTGAATTCATATAATATTTAGTTCTAAACTAATATGACTATATTATAGCCCTAAAATCAAAAAAGATAATCTTGACTATCAAAAAAGTTATTATTTAATAAAATAATAGTTTAAAAAAAATACTTTTTATGATAAAATAACCTAAACTATATTAAGGAGTCTCTTTTGAAAAAAGATACGCACCCCAAAGGATGGTTGCAATTTATCTTTAAAATAATAAGAATTATCACTAATCCTTTGCACATAATTTTGTTTATACTTTTGTATCTGCTTAAAGGATGGTTGCAATTTATCTTTAAAATAATAAGAATTATCACTAATCCTTTGTATATAATTTTGTTTATACTTTTGTATCTGCTTTTAGGTATAGTAATGCTAATATTACTAGCAATCACACAACTAATCTTTTAAGGCTCCCAAATGGTGCCTTTTATTTTATAATAAAATAGATTAAATATAAAAAATATTAAAATACTCTAAAAAGAATAACATGAACACTGGCCTCGCCGACAAAATATTAAAAATAGAATCAAGCAGAAGAAAAGCTGTCACAAAGCAGTTCCCATTTTTACTTACTCCAGTATTAGAAATCAAAAGGTTCTTAATAAAATTAGAGACGTCTTTGCCCAAATACAAGCTTAAAAAAGAAATAAATAGTTCTAAACTGTATAATATAACAGAACACTCTTCCCCGCTATATAGAAAATACAATAAAAGAGAATTAGATGAAGGCAAGATCCACAATATAAAAATCGCAATTGAAAAATTAGATGGACTTATTATAGAGCCTGATAAAGTTTTTTCATTTTGGAAATATGTTGGGCGTTCAAATGAACGAAGAGGGTTTAAAAAAGGATTAGTTCTTTCTGACGGAAAGCTTTTAGAAGATTATGGTGGTGGATTATGTCAACTCTCTAATCTTCTTGCATACATGTTTGCTTGTACAGAGTGCGATTTTCATGAAAGGAAACATCATTCACGTGATGTTTTTCCCGATTCAGGACGAACAATTCCATTCGCTAGCGGTGCAACTGTATTCTTCAATCTTATTGATTTAAAAGTTAAAAATACATACAGCTTTCCAATCAAAATAAATCTTAGAATTACAGGAACACAATTACGTGGTTCCATATCAAGCACAGAAAAAATAGATTACAAGATTAAAATAACTGAAAAAGAGTCTCTATTCTGCAAGTCGGCTCGCAGTGGAATAGTTTATAGATACAATAAATTATTTCGTTCTTATTATAAGAAAAATACAAATGATAAAATTAAAGAAGTGCTTTTGTGGGAAAATATTGCTCGCGTGATTTACGATGAATCCCTTATTCAAAACAAAATTGAAATGGTCTGAATGGAAATAATCTGATTTCTATCTAATAATTATGTAAGGCATACATAAAACATAGCAAAAGTAGAATTAATAGATTGAGAATTTCTTACAAAATAGATACATAGAAATAAGGGATAATTAAAAAAAGTAAGCTATTTACAAAATAATACCAGTATGATATATTTTAAAAATCATAAACCTGTTCAAGTTTTCTTGGACATTATGTTCAATGACACTTGATCTTTTGAAGGAGCTAAAATGCACCCGATAGATTTCAATCAGTTCCTGCAAGAACTCCCAGCAGATATTAGTAACTTTTTCTTACTTACTAAAAATACCAGATATCATGAACCTACACCAGCAGAAATACTAGCCTGGATCCTAAATCGCAGAGATGTCAAGTTAGGAAAAAATCAGCTTGTACAAGCCTGGAGGTTCATAGCCGCAGAACTCCGATCTGCCGACGTCTCAACAAGTAGTAGAGAAATCCGTCTAGATGTTGCTTCCTGCCTAGAAAGGTTGTAAGAGTGGTGAGTAGCTCTATTTCGTGTCAAACGCATTCGCAAAAACACACCACTCCCCGCATAACCCGTCCTACGAGAAAACTCGTTCCGGCGGGTTTTTTCTTTTGTGAGGTTATCTGATAATACAAAGTAATAACAATAGAAAGAACAGAAAAGAGCAAGTAAATTCAGGCGAAAACTGCTTGACAGAGATTATAAATAATGATATAATGCATGAATGCTTGGAAAAGCATCTGATCATTCACATAGGAGAACTGCCGTGCTCATTCAACAGATGATGGACCGTTTTGCTGCACGTGTAGCAAAGAGAACAAACATATTTATTCAAACCAAGACAGGTCAACTGTTTCTTGCTTTGTCTCTGGTTGGACCAGTGACCTTCCTTCCAACGGTTTGGGAAGCTTGGACAGCTCCCAATATCGATGCGTTGCGTACGCTCACTTGGCCAATGATGGTCGTGGTCAACATCTCGGTTTTCATATCGGTGTGCCACAATGGCGACTGGCGTGTACGGCTATCAATGATCCTATGGATCATCTTGATGGCGCTCACCTGGGCAGCAACGATCTTCAGGTAAACTCACAACCCCCCACAGAAAGCCCTGCTTCGGTGGGGTTTTTATTTTGTAAAGTTATCCTTATTTGGTGCCCGCTGTTACACTGCCCTTGAACTTTTTAATGTAGTAACTGATAACGTAGGAAAGTTCATAGAGTGGAACAACATAATGGCTGAGTTTATAAAGGTTGATAGAAAGAAGGCGGACTTAGTGGTGCGTTTTTGATACACTGTAAGTATATATTAAAAAAGACAATTTTACAGATGTAATAGAGGCATTACCGAAGGTTCCGGTAGCACCACCTGTGCAACAAGTTGTTGCTAATAATGGTGATATTGTTACTTTGGCTAACAAGAAGTAGTCTCTCTACAATAAGGTTAAATGTATTGAACTTATTGTATCTAAGTATGACAAGAACAATACCTACAAATACCAAAAATACACGTAAACCCTACAAGCAAGGAGTATTTTGAGATATTTACCTACTTTGGCGTTCAGTACAAGGGTTTATGGGGTACACAAAGGCTAAAGAGGTCATACAAAAAATGGGGTCTACCAATTCAGACCTTAGCAAGATATTTTCCATACAAAATCAAACAGAGTTTGCTAAAACGTACAAGACTGAGAAGTCTACCCTTACTAACTGGAATAAACTCATAGACCGTGAAGATTTAATCAAAGATACACTAGAACCTGCTAAAAGACCCACTAAGAATGTTTTGTTTGCTCTCTATAGGAAAGCCATAAAAACAGGCAATGCAGAGGAGGTTAGACTGTGGTTTCAGTATGTTGAAGGGTGGAGGTATCAGAGTGCATACCCAAAAGAACAAAGAGCGCATACGGTTGCAAAAATAAACTATGCCACTGGTATGGTGTAAAAGCCTTGTTTTATAATACCTTACAGACCTTGACAGATTGAGTAAAATATGCAATAATATAGGAGCCAGTTATCGCTCATTCACTCACGCCTCAGGAGGGCAAAATGATTATCAAAGTTGGTGATGAAGTTGAGATGGTTAATGCCCCCTCTCATAAACCGAGAGAGGTTCTTTCGGTTGATGGTGAATATGCAACCGTCGAAGGAATTGAAGGCCAGGTCAAATTTTCTGACCTCTTCATCAGCTCCTTGACTGCCGAGCACGTTGCGAGGTACCTCCTTTCTCGGAAGGAAGACAACATCTCCGCCGTAGTTGCTTGGGTCAAAGAAGATGAAAAGGCTCGCAAGCCACAATTGGTTCAGTATGTGGACCAAATTGTCAGCAATGAGGAGCATATATGCAGTCTCCTGCTCAAAGTGCCTGCAAAAACATATTGCTGGAACAATTCGGCTCAGGTTGCCGAACAAGTTGTGGACCATCTGATGAAAGAAGTTGCCGCGGTGTAAACCCCACGCTTTCTGTCCGACAACCCGCCCTACGAGAAAACTCGTTCCGGCGGGTTTTTTCTTTTGTGAGGTTATCTGATAATACAAAGTAATAACAATAGAAAGAACAGAAAAGAGCAAGTAAATTCAGGCGAAAACTGCTTGACAAAATAATATCAGTATGGTAGATTTTAAAAATCATAAACCGAGTCAAGTTTTCTTGGCTAGACGGTCAATGAAAACTGCTCTTTTCTAGGAGAGTACAGAGATGCGTGCATCAAACTTTCGTCAGTTCAAAAAAAGCCTCCAGCGTCATATTGTCGACTTCTCCATCGAAGCGGGCTTCAATGGAGATGATTGGGAGATACCCGTTCATCGCCACTCAGCAGCGGAGATCTTGGCCTGGATCATCAACAAGACTGGCATAACTCTGCGTAAAAATCAGCTCGTTACAGCGTGGAGATCGATCGTCAACAAGTGTTGGAACTTGGTTGACTTCACGGCATTCACCGAACAGAATAATAAGATGATCCTCGGCGACATCAATTACCGCATAGCACAAATAAAGGAAATTAAAAGATGGGAACTGGGGCCATTCTGAAGTAATGATGACATCTTGTGCTCACGGTGACCACTATTCGTGTCACTTGCATTCGCCGAAGTTGCTACTGCCTGAAGAAGGCAACAACCCAACCCAAAAGCCCCTCCGCTTCGGTGGGGCTTTTTCTTTTGTGAGGTTTTATTAAGAGTTGTAAACTAAACTAATTTGGACTCAGACCAAGAAACTATTCAACTGGAACGATTTCAATTGCCATGGTTCCTTTATCAGAATGTCCAAGCAAAATGCGTTTGACTCTTGCAAGCCAGCTATGACTGAATATCACTCCTTCTTTTAATCTTGTATCTATTTTTCTATTTTCTGTTCCGTCTGCCATGAGAACATAAACATCCGAGGAAATAATATATTAAAAAGTACTTGCCAGATAGAGTAAGTAATGTTAAACTTTTTAATGTCCGAAAAAGAAACTGCTCATTCAACTTTTACCCAAGAAAGAAGCCTATGCTGAAAAATATTCTACTCAACACTCTGAGAATATCTCTGACATCGATCGGGATTACATCCTATTTATTACTAAGACTGTTCGGAAAAAAAGCAGACTTAAATGTCGTAAAAGCTATATGGTGGGAAAATGAAATCATCAGAAAAGTCAACACCGTAGCTGCAAAATTGGATGCACGAGCACACAAAGATAAGACTTATATGCAGCGACACCAAGCCCTTTTCGAGAAAGTCCGATACTTCCTTTCACTAGTAAATATCAGACAAGATATGAACATATTCTAAACAAAGACTTCTGCTTTTTTGAAGGTTAAAGTTCTAACAAAAGTGGATCGCGACCATTAGATCACAATCCACTTTTTTCTATTATTTATTAAAATCCTATTTGGTGCCCAGGAAAGGACTTGAACCTTCACGGATTGCTCCACATGCTCCTAAGGCAAGCGTGTCTACCAATTTCACCACCTGGGCATAAAGTAAGCAAGATCTTCTTGATACACCGTCGCCATCTTCATCAGATTAGCGCGGTGCTGGGCGAAGCCCCAGATCTTGCTTGTACGAAAATTATAGCATAATAAAACAAATAAAAAAAGTGGCTGTCGCCACATCTTTTTGTATAACTACTATATGTATCTTATTGTATCTCTACTACAAATTTTGGTTGTTTATGACCATTCTTTTTGTGATAGCGAGACTTAGCTCTGTATCTAAGTACTACTATTTTAGGGTCTTTGGTGATCTCTAATATTTTGGCTGAGACCTTTGAGCCAGATACAAGTGGAGATCCAACTGTGTATTTGCCATTATCAGCAGTCAGTAAAACTTCATCGAAAGTAACAGTGTCACCCTCTTTGAAATCTCCAGCAAGCTTCTCGATTCTAAGCTTTGCCCCCTTCTCCGCTACATACTGCTTGCCTCCAGTCTTGATTATAGAATATGTGTTTGACATGATTGTGTACGATTAAGTCTTTTATAATTCTGATTTATCTTTGTATATAAGTTTGCACATTATACTACAAAAATACTAATTTTGCAAGGGAAATCTCAAAATATATTATTGAAGAATCACTCCAGCAAAACTTAATCTTCTGACTCTATTTTTGGTTTTTCTAATAATTCTGGTTCAATATTACCTCCTTCTTGCCCATCCGTTATCTTATAAACGTCTTTGTCTATTTTCTTTAGCTCTTTATAAGCACTATTATAGTGATTAACTGTAGTCCCTAGCGTATTGCCAAGCTTCTGCATATAGGACTCATAAGAATTAACATGTTTACCGAGCTCTTCCACCTTTTTCTGTATGAGCTTAGCATTTTCCTCTATAGTAAAAGCTTTTAATCCAGATAAAACCAAGTGCAAATAGGCCAATATGGAAGTCGGAGAAACAATAAACACTCTTTCCTTCTGAGCGTATTCCAACAACTTCTCAGTACTGGTTTTAATTCTACTATTCACTCCAGCCAAAAGGTCATAATATATAGCTTCGCTAGGTATAAACATAAAAGCTATAGGCAAAGTATCTTCTTTTTCTTTTATATACTTCGACGTTTCAGTTATTCTATTTTTTAAATCTTTTTTGAATTCTTCTGCATAATACTTTCTATCTTCTTCATTCTCTGCGTCTACAGATCTCTGATAATTATCAAGAGAGAATTTAGAATCTATTGGAAGAAATTTATCTTTTATGAAAATTACAGCATCAACCACTTCTCCATTCTCGAACCTGTGTTGCATAGTATAATTGGATACTGGTAAAATATTAGACAGTATTAACTCCAGAGATGACTCTCCCCAATTACCACGCTGCTTCTGATTGGTAAGAACTTTCTCAAGATTGGACAACTGTTCTGTCATAGAAAAAACTTGTTTATTACCCTCTTTTACTTCTGTTAATTCGCGAGTAATATCTCCTATAAGCTCTTGCGACTTGCTCATCTGATACTTAATATTCTCAGTCATATCTCTAGCATTTTCTCTGAATTTATCATCAAGATTCTTATGATTGTGACGCATCTCGTCTTTAAGATAAGATATTTGTTCTTGGAGTCTATCATTAGCTTGATACATTTCATCCAGCAAAATATTAGAATTGCTCTTGCTACTCAATCTAAGAACTAGGAAAATAACTAATATCAAAAATAAAGTTATCAACCCCAAAATAACATATAAAATTATTTGATTATCCATATATTCTGTTAATTATAACACAAATAATCGGACACTTTGTGCCCGATTAAAATAAAACTCACCATGTAATAGCTACCACCGTAGAGGTGAAGCCTCCAGACACAAAAGCAACAACTTTGCCTTTGTGAAATACGGGGGAGCCGCTATTCCCCGACTTCAAAAAAGTATCTCTTTTGCAGTCTAAGGAAAGTAGTTTTATGGGAATTTCTCCATCCCTACTTTTTACCAAAACCCCTTTCTCCATGGACATGGAGACAGTATTTTTGTAGACACAGTCTACTCGATCAATTACGTCATCCAATTCAATTACCAAAATAGTTACATGGTCACCTTTTTTGGGTTCGTAATTTTGATTAGACTGATACGAATCTTTACATTCCGCACCAGAATCTAATACGTGAATTTTTTCAATATTTTTTTCATAAAACTCAGAAAAAAAATGCGCTACTGTGTGTGGTTTTTTATCCACACACACCCAATTCACAAAACTTGTATGTGTATTGAATGCATTGTATTTTTTTTGTATTTTAGCATTCTCAAAAACAACAGTACTACATCCTCCAAGAAAAAAAATGAGCAAAAAGCCCAGAAAAAAAGAAGCTTTGAGCTTAAGCATATAATTCTCCAAAAAAACAGATTAAACTAAAGAACAGATTAATTCTACAATAAAAAATGCTTGTTGTCAAGCATTTTTTATTGTATCCTGTATTTAATTACTCAAAAACGCGCCATTAATACTCTCTCATTGTTAGCTGAGCATCTATCTTTTTGATCAAGTCAATGATAACAGACACAGCGATCAGAAGTGATGTTCCTCCAAACTGTATATTCTTAATACCAGTCACAGCACCGAGAATGATAGGAAGAAGTGCCACCAATCCTAAGAAAATAGCTCCTACAAACGTAACTCTAGTTAATACATCGCCCATGTACTTGGTTGTACTCTCTCCAGGTCTATGTCCAGGAATAAAAGCTCCGCTTTTCTGAAGATCTTCAGCTGTTTTATGTATATCAAAAGTAACAGACGTATAAAAGAAAGTAAACATAACAATCAGTACGAAATAGAAAAATCCGTATATCCATGTATTGTTAAGGAAGTTAACCATCGTTCCAGCAAAAGCTTGAGCTGTTGCAGAACTTGAAGTAGCCAATAATTGAGCTAAGATCTGAGGGAACATCAAAAGAGACAAAGCAAAGATGATAGGGATAACTCCTGCCATAGTTAGTCTTAGTGGTATATAGCTTGAAGTATATATGTTGCTGCTATAATCTCTGGCCTGTTTCGCATATGTAACTTCAAGAGGCCTTTCAGCTTCTGTTACATAAACCACTCCAAAAAGAACTAATAAGAATGTAACTGCTAGAGCTATATACAATGGGATCTGAGCTGTAGTCGCAGTAGCCATATCAGTTATCATCTTGTGAGGAAGATTTGCTATGATTCCAGCGAAGATAATAAGAGAAACACCGTTACCAACACCTTTTTCATTTATTATCTCTCCTAGCCACATCATAAGCATAGATCCAGCAGTAATCACTATTATATTAAATAGCATTTGAGTGTGTGTCATAGACTCTACGACACCACTTTTTACAAAAAGAGTTAATAGCCCATAAGCTTGAAGTAAGGATAACGGCATAGATAGCCATCTTGTATACTGATTAAATCTTCTTCTGCCAGCTTCTCCCTCTTCTTTTTGCATAGCCTTAATCTTAGGAGATAGCACAGTTAACAACTGAGTTATGATAGAAGCTGTAATATAAGGCTGTACACCTAGCATCACTATAGAAAAAGTAGAAAGCCCCCCTCCAGTAAACATATTTAAAGTTGAAAGGAAAGCATTATTGTTAACGAATTTAGAAACTAATTCACCACTAATTGATGGAATTGGTATAGCTGATAAAACCCTAGTTAAAGCTAAAATGAATAATACAAAAATTATTCTATTTCTAATACTGGCTTCAGCAAATACACTCTTAATATACCTAAACATATTTTTGATTATTATAATAAATATCATTGATTATAACACAAAACCCTCATTTAAAGAAAGGCTTCTAAAATGAGGGTTTTGTAATCTTGACCAATTTACTTTCTTCAAAAAAAGAAAGTGGAAATAGAAAGCCAAACTACTCAGAGTTTGGACAATGTCTATATTATCCAAAAAATATTTATAGAAATAAAATGATCAAGACTAATTTAATTATATTATTTATGTTTTAAAATTGCAAATCAAAATCTAAATAGAAACTGAGTTATAGACACTTAACCCTTTTATATACAATAAAGTTACAATAAGAATAATAAAGGCAACTATAACTATAGTCCAAAACTGAAACATGTGCTTGTCTGTCTTGAGGCTTTCACCTTCTGGTTGCTGCACACCATTCGCCATACGAAACTCATCATTCAATGCATTTTCATTCAAGTTAGAGATACTAGGTGACAAATTAGAGTTGATAGCAGAAACGTTTGATTGATTTAGATCTGCTAAAACTCCGTTACTGTTATTGTTAAAATTTTCCATAAATAATATACTTAGTACCTTAATTATAACATCTTGACAAAAATTAAAAACTAAAATAAATCAACTTTTCCACACCTTTCCCGCATACTAAAATGGAAATAATTTAGCTTATACGGTTAAATATTAATAAGGTTGATAAATTTATCATTTTGTAGTATAATGCTTTAACTTATAACTCTAAAACTATATTAATAAAATATGTCAGTAACATATAAGCCAAAAAATAAAAAAAGATTTACGACTCATGGATTTTTAGTTAGAATGAGAAGTCAAACTGGAAGAAAGATTTTAAATCTTAGACGTGCTATTGGTAGAAGAAAACTAGCAGTAAAGAAATCAAAATAAAATTATGCTGCCTAGGCAGAATAGGATAAAAACTGAAGAATTTAAACACTTAAAAAACGGAGTTAATAAAATAGCTCCTATTTTTAATGGAAAAGAATACTCTCTAAACGAAAAGGATAGCTCTAAGCTCTCAGTAATAATAAGTAAAAAACATTTAAAAAAAGCTAACAAAAGAAATGCACTAAAAAGAAAAATATGTTATGCTTACATGCAAATACTCAAAAACAATTCTAAGTACAAAAAGCATCTTCTAATATACTACAAAATAAAAGATGTTAATCAAAAATTACCAACTTATAAAGATATTAAAAATAATTTAGAACAAATAATAAAATAAAAATATGTGGAACTCTCTAATAATAAACCCTCTTACAACTATACTTCACACTTTGGTAACTTATACTGGAGACATTGGTATAACTATTGTCATCTTTACAATTTTGGTAAAAACAATCCTACTTCCTCTAAACATATCTTCTAACAGGACTTCTAAAAACCTTAAAAAGATACAACCTCACATAGAAGATCTTCGCAAAAAACATAAAAATGATAACAGAACACTTGGTTTAGAATTATCTAAATTATACAAAGAGCACAAAATCAAACCACTTTCTGGATTTTTGGCTTTGTTTATCCAACTACCAATTCTAATAGGTTTATACACTATTCTAATTAAAGAGATTAAGAATATATCTGACCACTTTACAGTGCTTGGTTTTGATGTAACTTCTCCAAGCTATTGGCTAGCTGCCTTATCTTTTATAACCATGTTCATACTCATGAGTATATCTAGTAAGGATATGAAAGTAGAAGAAGGTGCCAGCGACTTCCAAAAAGAGTTTACCAAAATGATGTCACTACAAATGAAATACTTTATGCCAACTATAATATTAATTTCTTCAATATTCTTGCCAGCTGGTATAACGCTATATTTCGTAGTCTCTAATATATTTGGAATATTCCAATATTACGTAATCAAAAAAATAGTTAAATAGATGGCTGCGTAACAGACCCCAGATACATATTCATATCTAAGCTCCATAGAGAGTTAGTGTTTTTATTGACAAAGAATACTTTATTGTCTCCAGCCAAGACTGGTTTATATAAATCAATACTTTCTCCTGCTACGTCTGAAAGATTTAATATATTCCTTTCATATCCAGTTGAATAATTAATCATCGAAAGAGAGTCTCTGAAAGACGAGGCTCCTTTATACCAATTGCTTACGGAGTTATCACTAAGAACACTTGGTACCGCACACACCGCTCTACTGTCTAACAAAAAGAAACACTTATTAGCAAAAGTATACATATCAAAACTAAATGTTTTACCTGCTAAGTTTTTGTAATAAATTGTTCCATTTTGGCTCAATATAAAATCTGAACCCTGAACAATAGTGTCACTGCCTCCTACGAAATAACTATTTAATTTGTTTGTACCTAGATTGTAAGTTAAAACTTTCTGAGAGTCTACATCTGAAGGATTGGTAATTACATACATAAGATTACTATCACTCCAGATCAAGCTAACACTGCTAAGTGGCACAAAACCTATGTTACTAGTTCTACCACTTGATATCTCATACTTATAGATGTTCGTTCCTCCATTTTCTAATTTGGTATAAACAAAATTATCGTCAAAACTACTAGAATAAACCCTATTAACATTGTTGTCTATCTTATTGTCTTGATTAAAAGTTCCATCAAGAGAGACGGAAACATCGTCAATAATCAAATCTCTGCTCTTTATGATAGCCAGCTTGCTTACGCTCTTATTAAACACAGCATAATCAATACCGGTAATATTAGTTCTAGAAACTTTTTCTGGCTGAGTACTTTGTTTGCCGTCTATTCTTCTCTTATAAATATTCCCATCTCCTGCATCTACAAAATAAATCGTATCTGATTCTACTTCTCTAATATTTTGCCCATTTAAAGAAGCTTCTCCACTACTAGAAGCTGCGGCACTAGAGCTAGCATAATCAAACTCACTACTTAAAACCTCTCTGGTTTTTTCTTTTTTATAAGCGTATCCAATTACTGGAGTATTCCAGATCTTAAGAAGAGACTGGTAACCTGAGGCATCAACAGTAGAAGTACTAGATAAATCACTTGTATTGTAATACTGGTTAGAACTATTAGACAAGTCTGGAAAAATTACTCCATTCCCAATATCTGTTAAAGTTAAATCATTTTTACCTTTAGTAAAATAATAAAAAGTAAATGCGACAACAGATAACAATAAAAGCAGAGAAACAGTAATCGTGATTAATCTTTTTCTTTTTTGTTTTAAGAGTATATCTCTACCTGTAATATTATAATTAGAGGCCCCCAGATCTCCAAGAGGATTTATATTCTTGGTGTTGGTGTTCGGGTTATTATTTTCAAAATTGTCTGGCATATTTTCCAATATATTTATAAATATTATAACATCAAATCATATTAATTATCTTCCTGTTGTAGACCAATGATTATATTCATCTCTTTTACCTAGATCAACTAACTGATTATAGAATCCATACTTAGAAGCATTATTCTTAAGCCAAACATATCTAGAGTCGCTAGCTGGACCAGTTTTAAATCCGCTAAAATCTACCGCCAGACCCTTCTGATGATTGGAAACTCCCTTGGCACATGTTCCGGTGGTTAGAGTACAGGAGGCTGCTTCTCTATATGCAGAGACGACAATTAATGTTACCCCTTCTCCAGCAGCATCAGATATCATTTGTTTCATTTTTCCTGCTACTGATTTGCACATCTGATAAGATCCTTGTATTGTCTCTAGCCCTTCCGCACAATATGTAACAGATGAAGATGTTGCTTGAGTAGTTTGTTGTCCCGCATGTTTCTCTGATTCGTTAGAAGCATTAGCATCTCCGTCTGACTGTGTTAAAGTATACGCCTTAAAATTAAGTCCGCTTTTAAGGAATTCAGGGTTTATAGCATTGAAGACAGTCCAGATAGTGAAGATGAATAGTATTCCATATATTACTCTTTTGATAGTAGCTTTA
>JAUPVO010000054.1 GCA_030916975.1 Patescibacteria group bacterium | reverse complement strand
CTAAGCTGACAGAAAGAAATCTAGATTAGCCACAGCTGCAGCAAAGGCTGCTAAATAGAAAAAGGCGACAGCTTCGCTGTCGCCTTTTATAAGCTCTCGTAGTTCAATGGATAGAATATGGGTTTGCGGTACCCACGATCCAGGTTCGATTCCTGGCGAGAGCACTAGTTTATTACCACTTCTAACAAGTTATTGGTTTTATTCAGTGGTAATGCCGTCATACTCTTCTTCATTTTGCTCGGACTCTTCTTTGGTTGAGTGTAGTGTCCCGTCCTTGTGGTGAGGGGTGGCGTAGATTGTATACATTTTTAAGTCTTCGCTCCCACCAACATTAATTACATTGTGTTTTGAGCCCTTGGGTATGATTATAGCATCACCGTCGTGTACTGTGTATTTGGTTTCGTTTATAATAACGTTGCCAACACCTCCTTCAAATCTAAAAAACTGATCATTATCTTCGTGAGTTTCTAACCCTATTTCTTCGCCAGGTCTTAGAGTCATTAGAACTAGCTGCATATTTTCAGCTGTGTAGAGAACTTTTCTAAAAAGTTCATTTTGTATTGTATTTTCTTCTATGTTAGTAAAGTATCCTTTTTCCATTATTTATTTAGATATTTTATTCAAGAGGCAAATCGAAACTACTGTTAAGATATGGTTTCAATTCTGCCCAAGTTAGTGTAATTCTAGGCATTCCTGAAGCGTACGGCGCAACCTGATACTGTTCCATTATAAAAGTTATACCACTATCGCCAACTATGAAGTGTTTAAGGTTTTGAGTTAAAGAAACATTCTCGCAACCAGCTTTTGCGCTGTCGAAGGTGTTGTCCTCCTTGATGCAGTTTAGGCCAAGACCATCATCCGCCATATTCTTATTGTACCCGTCTCCAAGAATAGTTGGTAATTTGCTGTTAATTAATTTGGCTAGTAGAGCAGCGTTATTGTTTTGAAGATTAACAACGTCTTTTAATTCTATGTAACCATTTTTGTTAAAATTATAAGTTCTTGGATTGGTTGAGCCGTGAGCACCTCCAGTAAACTGATACTCGTCAAACACATAACTTCTTACCCCAAGTTTTTGAGAGAAACTAGTTGCATAGTCTATAGAGAAATCATTTTTGATTCCAGCTCTATCTTTGAATCTTTGATTTAATTCAACCCAGCTGTTATACATTTCGCCACCAGTTTTCCACTCATTCTCTTTTTGATTAACAAGAGAAACCACTGTATTTTCAATCAAATTAGTAGAGTCTTTTGGTTCTACAGGATATTTGACATTTAAATCATAAAAGTCAGTAGAAGTACTGATTACTTTTTGTTCTATTTGCGCAAATAAGTCAATAGAATCTGATTTACCGAAATTAATATTTACGTCAGGAGTTTTATTTCCTGTGTCTGCCTTATTGGTAAAGTATAAAAATACAAGTATAGCGATTGGTAATATCAGTATACCCCAAAAAAGGTCTGAATTTTTTGTTTTTTTATCTTCTTTCATACATTATTATTGTAACATAATTGTATTAGGAAGGCATAGTATTCTACAAAAGTTTTTTTGTTTTTAGAGTTTTAGTTAATTCTGCTCCCCAGAAAAGTATAAGACACATATAGTTGACCCATAGCAGCAGAAGAGCAATTGAACTAGCTGCGCCGAATATAAGTGTAGGAGAAGCGCTTGTAAAATATATAACTATAAGGTATTTGCCCAGCATGAACAGTAAAGATGTTATAGAAGATCCGACAAGTATGTTTTGCCAACCTATTTTGTCTTTGGAGGATATTTTGAACAAAACAAATATAAGTGAAGTCATTATTATGAATGTGAATATATTATTCAAGATCAATATTATTGTAGGAGCAATTATTAAGCTTGTAAAAATACTTAAAATATTCTCTATAAAAATCTGTAATATTGTAGAGGCTACAAAAAAAATAATTAAAACTGCACCAATTATAAGTATCCACAGAAGAGAGGTTGCTCTCTGATTGATGACTGATTTCATGTTTATGTCTGTGTCGCGTTTCCCAAAAATAGTTTCCAAAGAGTTTCTTAATTGGACAACAGAAGCGGTAGAAGAAAGAATGGCAAGAGCAGCTCCAATTATGAAATAGATCAAATTGTTTGACTTCACAGCAAAATTACTAATCATATCTTTAACTGACAAAGCAGATTCTGGTCCAACATTTTGATAAACATAAGAATAGACCTTATCAGTCACTAAGTCCTCACCCAGTAAATTGGTGGATATCTTCACAATGATGTATAACAACACAGGTAAAGAAAATAAAAAATAATAAGATATTGAAGCAGATTTGGTAAAAGGTATATTCTTTAACCAGTTTTTGGTCGTAATAAGGAATATTTCTAATATTTTTTTCATTTTTTCAAATTATAACATGCTTTATATAATTTACTTCCTTTTTACTCATTTTTTTGCTTATTTCTATTTCTTTGTTATAATTTATATATATGAAAAGAAATACTATTATAATACTTGTCTTGATATTAGCAGCTTTATTAGTTGGGGCTTATTTTATTAACAAATCTTCTTCTAACAAAACTGACAACACATTAAATGAAAGTTTTAAGCTTTTAATAAAAGGTCTTGGTAATGAGCCAGGATGGAACGTGAGTGTTTATGGAAAAAATCTCACAGAAGAATCTTTCAATGTTGATATGGTTTTAGACTATGGAGACACTAAATGGTCTGGTAACCTTGGTAAGACTTGGCAAGAGAACTATGATAACGAGATTCAGTTTCGTGGTGACATGCTAAGAACATTTGACGCTAATCAAAATGCAACTTCTCCAGCAACATCAACAGCATCAACCAAAAATGTAATTGTTTATTTTGGAAAGAAAACTTGTATGGACGATGCTGGCAAAACACATGACTGGAGCGTTTCAGTTAACCTAAATTCTGAAAAGGAGTATAAAGGTTGTGCTGACATGATGTAATTATAACAATCCTTATAAAGAACTATTATATAAAAATAAAACTTACTTAGGTAAGTTTTATTTTTATATTGCACTTTCTTGATGTACCTTTATTTAGTTTTCTCTATATTCTATTTTGTTTGGAGTGCTATAAACTTTTATTTCTTTTATTTTTTCTATACTTTTTATTCCATTTTGATCGATTATGAATTTAAAATCTAGAGCCAAGCCAGTTTTTACATTTTCGTTGAACCACTGATCAAAAATATAATTCCCAAGAGAGTAATATATGTATTTCCTTTTGTAGATTTCTTCTTCTTGCACTACGTGGGGGTGAGTCCCAATTACAAGATCGGCCCCAGCATCAACCCACTCATGTGTCATGTTCTGCTCATTTTTATTTGATTTTGATTGATATTCTTCCCCAAAGTGAGCATAGACAATTATAAAGTCTACATTAGTATCGTCTCGTAATCTTTTAATTTCTTTCGATATTAATTCACTCTTATTATTGATTGCAAACTGATTGTAGCCAACAAAAGCAATACAAATATCATCTCTGCAAATAGTGTTAGCGATTTGACTCAAAGAGCTATTATAAGGATTGCCGAAGTATCCAAGATTCGCTTTGTCTAACAGCTCTAAAGTATCTGCAAATCCTTCCTTTCCAAAATTTGCCGTATGATTATTAGACAGAGAGACCATTTTTATGTTTAAAAGATTTAAGATTTGCACAGAACTTGTTGGGAAAGTAAAAGTTAATTCTTGATTGTAACTACCATCACTGTTAAGAGTTTTAGAATTGTAAGGAGTAATTGGACCTTCAAGATTGGCTACCACGTAATCATAATTTTTGTTGTAAGAATCAAAACCCGTCAGATAGTTTGTAATAAAGTCAGAGGATGTTGTACTTTGTTGTATTTTTTTTCTTATAGCCCTATCTAGCATAATATCTCCCACAAAAAGAAGGTTCAATTCAGAGATTTTATTTGGAGCCTCTGGTACAATATTTTCTTGCCCAGTTTCTTGATTATATATTGGTAGTTTCTTCCCATTAATGTATTTATATGCAAAATAACAAACACAAATTAAACCAAGAACCATCAAAACAATTTTTAAAGTCTTATTCATTTCTATATCATAGCAGAATCTGTTCAGGAGTTGAAGCTTATAAAACTTGATCCCGTTTAAATAGCTTTTAATACTTCTTTGATATTTTTAATAACTTTTAATCTTTTATCTTTTTTCATATATTCACTTTGAAGGAGAACAGCTTCAATACCAACATTTCTAGCTGGCTTATAATCCCACAAATAATTATCTCCAATCATAAGCGCTTTAGTTTTGGGTATGTTATATTTTTGTAAGATTTTTATAATGAAATCCCCCTTTGATCCATGGAATTCTTCAGTAGCATGCAACTCAAAAAAATAGTCTTTTAATCTAAAGTGCAAGATCTTATCTTCTAAAATCTTTTGGGTATTCTGAAGATTTTTAGGATGTGTTGATAAGATGACACATAAAATACCTCGTTTTTTAAGTTCTTTTAAGGTTTGCTCAGTTCCTGGAGTTAACATTAGATAGCTCAAGGGGTTTTTAATTGAAGAATCTTTATATATCCAGTGTGGTTTAACTGTGTGTTTGGTGGTTTTCGGATACCACAATGTCCCATCCCCATCAAAAAATATTATTGTTTTTTTATTTGTAATTATCATAGAGTAGATAGTAGATTTGTATTCTCAATTTTAATAATAACACAACTTGTACTCAAAACTGAAAAGTATATTCAAGGAGACATAAGTGAGAGCGAAAAAAGAGACTTAGAAAAGTCTATTAAGGATTTTGGAACAGTTGTTCCCGTGGTGCTTAATATCGGCACACGATCAAATATTATTATTGGTGGCGAACAAAGAGTCAAAATATATGCCGATATTGGTATAGAAACTATTGAATGTATGGTGCCATCTCAAGAACTTACTCTAAGCCAAGAAAAAGAACTCAATTTAAGGCTTAATAAAAATACAGGGTCCTGGGATGAAAATCTATTGAAAGAATTTGATATGGATATGCTTTTTGGTGTCGGTTTTGGTGACGAAGAATTACAAAGTTTGTTTGATGATGTAGACATTTCTGAAGATGACTACGATCTAGAAAAAGCTATAAAGGAAACAATTACTCCAAGAGTTACATTTGGTGAAATTTGGCAATTAGGGAAACACCGTTTACTTATTGGGGACTCCACTGATAACACTTCGGTGCAAAGATTTATGGATGGCGTGTATGCAGATATTATCTATTGTGATCCACCCTACAACATAGGACTCGATTATTCTAAAGGGGTCGGTAATAAAGAAAAATATCAAGGTTCATATTCCGCAAAAGATGACTCGAAAAAAGATACTGACTATCTTGGCTTTATAGAAAAAAGTATTGAGGTTTCTAAATCTATAGCAAAGAAAGATGCTCACTTTTTTTACTGGTGTGACTCTTCATATATTTGGATGACTCAAACTCTATATAAGAAGTACGGGATAGATAGCAAACGTGTATGTATGTGGATTAAAAATAATCAAAATCCGACTCATAAAATTGCATTCAATAAAGTATATGAACCGTGTGTATATGGCACCCTTGGTAAGCCGTATCTTAATACTGGAATGAACAACACCAATGAAATCTTGAATCAAGAAGTTACTACTGGAAATCAGGTACATGATGAAATACTGGACATGATAGATATTTGGATTGAAAAAAGAGACAGTGCTCAAACATATCAACATCCGACGCAAAAACCTGTAACTCTTAACGAAAAACCTATTAAAAGATGTAGCGCACCACTCCATGTTGTGTATAGCGGATTTGGAGGTAGTGGCAGTGATTTGATTGCGTGTGAAGAATTAAGTCGCATCTGGTATGGGGTCGAAAAAGACTTAATTTTTGGAACCATCATTATTGATAGATGGGAAAAATTTACTGGACTTAAAGCAAAGAAAGTATATGAAAGTAAATAAAGGAGACATATTTAAAGTTGGCAATCATATAATCGGTTGTGGTGACTCTACGGACAGAGAATTTGTAGCTAGAGTTATTGGAAAAAACAAGATACGATCCATAGTCACTGATCCTCCTTATGGTGTCGCATATGTTGAAAATAAGAAAGGTTTTTTGGAGCTTGGTGTTAAAGACGAAAAAATAATTATGGGTGACCACTTACAAACCGATACAGAATATGAAAACTTTACCAAAAAGTATCTTGGTGCTGTTGTCCCATTTCTGGAAGATTATAACGCTTGTTATATCTTTAACGCTGATCCAATGTTTCCAGCTCTTCGTAACGGAATGAAGTACGCAGGTTTTTATTACAGCCAAATGATCATTTGGATTAAAAATCAACCCGTTATGAGCAGAAAAGATTATCTTTCCCAATATGAACTCATTGCATACGGATGGTTTGGAAAACACAAAATGGAACGATCTAAGTCTAAGAATGTTATGTATTACCCAAGACCAAGTAGGTCAAAGCTTCATCCAACCCAAAAACCGATTGGTTTACTGAGGAGGATTATACCCGACTCAACCACTATTGGAGACTATGTATACGACCCTTTCCTTGGAAGTGGCTCAACTGCTGTAGCGTGTGAACATCTACATAGAAAGTGTATTGGTATAGAAATAGATGAGGAATATATTCTAACAATTCTCCAAAGGCTTGAAAAACTTACAGGACAAAAAACGATAAAAGTATAAAGACATGAAGGAAGAAGACTTTATAAAAGATCCATACAAGAAACAAACATACGAAGCGTATGCTTTTTGGAAGTCTCTCCCATCATTTCTTAAAGGTCAACCAAGAGTAGCTCTTGAAAAATTCGGCATTAATGAAGATATTGTTTTTGATTTATTATCTATAAAAACACAAGCCGAGTTTTCAAAAAAATATAACATAGATGTTGGAACATTAACAGACTGGAATAAACGTCTAGAGAAAGATGGTCTTGTAAAGGATATTAATAGTTGGGCACGAAAACTGACACCTAATGTAATATTTGCACTCTACAAAAACATTACTAAACATGGTCGAGCTCATGAGGTGCGTGCTTGGTATGAATTAATTGAAAACAATTAGTATGAAAAATATAGATTTAAATGAAATAAACGGTATTCTTTCTGACACACTCAGAAAAGTTGTAAGTAAAGAAATATCACTCAAACAAGCAGGAGCAATTGCTAGAATTGCATCTACTCTTTCAAAAAATATAGTCAACACTGAACTGAAAGACAGGGTCGAGTTTTTAGAACAAGCACTTAAATCAAAAAGATAATTATGAAAAACCTAGCTAACCTTTTGAGAAAAGCAGATATCACCCCGAGAGAAAGGGTTATTACTCTTGTGCACAATGATATGTATAGAGATGAGAATGGTAAAAGCGTTCTTTCTGAATCAGAGATATATTCCTTAACACAAGGATGGAGACCAAAAAACTCTCACGATGTTAATGAGTACAATAAATACCTAGAGTTGTCTCGCATAGAACAAACGATGAGATTTGATTCGTATGGTCTTAGTTTGAAAGGAGAAAATTCAATATTGCGTAGCATTATGTTAATTGAAAATGCTTTTTTTGAGAAAAATTTAGTAAACCAAAAAGATGAAAGAGCTTTTATGTCTAAATACATCTCAAAAGAAGATGTAATCAGTTTTATAATCGAAAATACATATGTTGAATACGATAAACTTATTCACTTAATTACCTTAAATAATATCTCGGAAGATTTAAGAAATGACATAATCATCCTAGATGAATATGTTATTTATGATAAGAAATATCTTGAGGACGAAGTGTTTCTATACGAACTATTTCAAGATTCAACCTTGCTAAGTTCTGAAAATAAAAACCTTTTGATAGAAAAAATATTTTCTTGTGTTTATCATGATGGTATCAGAAAACTTAAAAATGGTACGGAAAAGGACGGCTTTCTAACGCTTCATTTTTTTGCAGAGTTGCCAGTAGAAGCTATTTTAAATAAATGGGCAGAATATTCGCACACGGATCTTAATGGTAAGGATAGTAAATATCTTCTAGATAACATCGAGGAATATGCAAATATACAAAATAAGACCATGGAAATAATTATAAAAGAAACCTTATCTAAATGGATAGATGACGGATTATTTATTACAGAATACACACCGCTATTCCTCAGTGATGGCTTCAATACATGGAACGGAAATACGAAAAAGAAACATAAAGATATTTTTATTGAGTGGTATAAAGAGTTACAAAAAACAAAAAATTTTATTCAAAAATGTGTTGTAAGTGGAGGTATTAAAGTCGAAAACTTTAATAGTAATTTATTTAATACTCCATCTGTTAAAAAGATAGTGACTGGACGAAGTGTGTATGTGTCTACAATAAAAGAAGAATTTATTTCTGAATATAGAAAACAAATTGAATTACTAATACCGCTAGCATATACTTTTCTTTTTATTGAAAAGTATACTAACCCACTAAAAACCTTCACTACGTTACAAGCTTTCTTAAAAATATCTAATTATTTTTCAGACGTATTTGAGATTGACATGAATAGTAAATATCAAAAAAATCTAGAATCTTTGGAACAAGATTTAGATGTTCTTAATGCTACCTGCACTAAACAACTAGATAAGATTTCTGAATCACTATCATTACAAGAAACAAAATTCCATTTTTTAGAAATAAAAACTGACCAGTTTTTATTTCTAAAAGAAAGTTCCTCTACTGTTCAACCTGATAGTATCATCGATGATTACAAAAAACATATTAAAAAGTCTGGATTTACAATAGAATAAACACAATCAAGGGGTATAAAAATAGATTGACAAAAGTATTATTCTATGATACAATGGTATTGATAAACGATACCCGACCTCTATCTAAACAAATGAGGACTGGTGTCGGGACCAGTTCTTTCAAATCAAAGGTAAATAAGATGATGACTGAAAAGATCACATCGAATCAACGCAAACAAATCGTTCGATTCGTGGAGGACGGCATCGATGCCATGAACCTCCAAAAGGACGGGGCTCAACGCCTCATTGAAAACGGAGGAGAGTTTCAAACCGAGCTGAAAAAGCTCATTGAACGCTTCTCCATCACCAACCAGTATGCGGACGAAGAAGTTGAGTCCAGCTACGGCTACCTATCGGGCTACACGCCCAAGGGTATCACCGAGCAGACCAACCGACTCCGTGAGCTGTTCCCTGGTATCGGCTACGCCAACGAAAAGCTTGCCGAAGCGGGTCTGCCCGAAAACGCCGAAGGATGGTTCGCCATTCCGCGGTGGAAAAAGGTGGCTCCGACTTACGGACAAGCTGTGCAGAAGGTGCTCGATCTGATCAAGCAGACCCGCAACGGTGCGTTCTACAACTACCGTGAAGGTCAGCTCGGTCCGCATCAGCTCCGTCAATCCGCCAAGTCTGTGTCCGTGTTCCAAAAGCTCGGTGACGAGCAAAAGGATCAGGACATCCTTGTGGTGCCTGCACAATTTGGTCTTCGTCATCGCGGTCGCTCGGTTCGCCGTGCCCGCGAAGTGATGAACGCAAACGAGTGCGGTCTGGGTGCATTTGCCATCGGCATCATGCTCCTGACTCACCCCGAGCGTCTCCAGCACTATGACGATCTCTGGATTGACTGTGCGGGCGACGAGTTTGCTCCGAGTGCCGGTTCCGGCTTCTCGGAGTCTCCGTTCTTCAGGTTCAGTGGCGGCAGGGTCGAGTTCGGCACCGACGGTGTCGGCGTTGCCAGCGACCGCTATGGTTCGGCTTCGGTGTGTCTTCCGCAAGGTTGATACTTGCACTTTGGGATCTTGAGTCTTTTGATTTCTTGATCCTTGAATCCTTGAGAGGGTTTGCGAAAGCAAACCCTCTTTTTTATTGCCGTAGGCAATTTTTTATATTTTTTGATATAATGATATTCGAGTCTAGGTTAGTGTATAGCAGTTCACGGATTGCTATCACCGAACTCTTTCTCCTATGAGAAATCGCAATCAGAATCATAAAGATTACGGTTTTTATGACAGTGTTGTTGCTCTAGAGATACTGCTTACTATTTTCTAAGACAGACAAGTAATATTGTGCTGTTGGATTAAATACAGAATCGTGATTTATGTGCAATATCATACTTCGTGGTTTGTGGTGTGGATGGGAAATAGTAAAAGCTCCGAATGCCGATTCCGACTTCTCGAAGTCTCCGTACTTCAAGTTCAATGACGACAAGGTCAAGTTCGACACCAACGATGTCGACAATGCCAACGACAACTATGGTTCGGCTTCGGTGTGTCTTCCGAAGTATCAATTAAGCACAAAAGGTATCCATTACGGATACCTTTTGCTTTATTACAGCTGTGGTTATTTCTGTGACTTTATCCAACCACCAAGCATACGACCGATTTCGTCAATGATTCCCTGGAGAAGTGTGTACTTCTTTAAATCGAGACTTTTACTTTCTTTCATAAGACGAATGAAAAATCTCACAATGTTGAGTTTTACACTCGTCTTTTCGAGAAGCACTGTTTTTCTGTCTTTTGAAACATAGCTTGCTTCAAGCACTAATTCAAGGATATCGATGATGATATTTTCTGTCCGTTCGTAGACAGAGAACCTGTCTTGTTTAGGTACGAGATTTCTGTATTCATGAAAGGTTTTATACAACTCATGAATTTTACGAAGTATTGGTACATCATTATCATTCATATGAGAATTTATACGAATTTATTTAATAAACTTATTACTCCAGAAAATCTCTTTTTTGCATGGGAGGAATTTCGCCGTGACAAGAAAAAGAAAGAAGACGTACTTATCTTCGAGAAAAGTCTTGAGCGGGAAATGTTTTCACTTCATAGAGAACTCACATCTCACACTTATCGTCATAGCGGGTATACAGGGTTTTATATTTCAGATCCGAAACGTCGCCATATACACAAAGCACAAGTCAGAGACCGAGTGCTTCATCACGCAATTATGGGTATTTTATATCCACTGTACGAAAAGACATTTATTCATAATTCTTTTTCGTGCCGTATCGGCAAAGGTACTCATAAAGGAGTCGACGCACTACAGTCTATGCTCTATAAAGCAAGTAAAAATAACACAAGGAATGTGTATATTTTGAAATGTGATATAGAAAAGTTTTTTGATTCTATCAATCACGAGATATTACTTTCGATACTTAGCTCACGAATTAAAGATCAAGAACTTATGAAACTTTTAATAGAGGTAGTAGAAAGTTTTACTAGTGACAGATCCACACTTTTTGATAGATGTGGAGTACCGATTGGTAACTTAACCTCTCAACTTTTTGCGAATGTATATATGGATGTATTCGATCAGTTTATGAAGCATGATCTTAAGGTGAAATATTATGCACGGTATACTGATGATTTTGTAATAGTAAGCGAGGGTGAAGAATATCTTATACAATTATTACCTCAGATACGTTTATTTCTAAAAGAAAAATTAAAAATACAGATACATCCAAAGAAAATCACGATCACCAAATTTGGTCGTGGTATTGATTATCTTGGATATGTACTATTTCCACATTTTACTTTGGTGCGTAAGCGTACACAAAAACGTGCTTTAAGGAAAATAAATGAGAAGATACTACTCTACAAGAAAGAAGAAATCTCTAAAGATAGAGTACATGCAACACTCATGTCTTATCTTGGAGTTCTTTCTCATGCAAATACTTTTAGATTTTCTGAGAAGTTAAAGAATGAGTATTTCTTTAACGTGAGTAATACTGACTAAAAAAGTTCGACTAGTCTTTTTATAGTCAGAAAAGATCTTTTAAGTCTTGCCATCCATTCATTGAATGATTATATGAATATACCTTGTTTGATTGTAATTTCCATCCATTTGGACCATCTTGTACCGCTATACCGCCTGACACACCTTTTCTACCTTTGAGCCATTCTTGGAGTGCTTCTGCTTTGTATTTTGTATCCTTAAGCTCCGCCGTTGCACCTTTTTTGGTATCAATAATCCAAATATCTTTCTCTGTTTTAATTATCCAGTCTGGGTAGAAAAGCTTTTCTTTATTTTCGTTTTCATTGTAATAAGCGATAGAAAAGTATTCACTTCCTGAGTCCCCATTCTTGTACCACCAAACAACATTATTATGTTCCTCCAAGAACTTAATAAACTCCTTTTCATTGTCTTCACCTTTATAGTCCTTTTCGATATAAAATGGCTTCATTGCTGACTTTTTCACTTTCATTTCTTCGTATTGATCAGTGAAGAAAAGAGTTTGTCTTGGTATTTCAATTGTCTCTATTCTCTTTGCTCTTTCAGATTTCTTGTTTACTTCTTTCTCTCGAATAGGACGATATGCATCGAGAGACTCTGCAATCACTGGAGAAAGAATACTGGTGGTTTTAATAAGATCATTAACAATAATGTTATAAGTATTTTTTCTGCCAACATCCATACTTTCCATGAACCAAACATTGAGAGCAGTTTTTAACTTACCCCATGAACGTTCAGGAGCGAACTTTTTATTTTCATCTATTTGTTTTGAGATGAGATTAAAGCAGTAAAGGTTGTAAAGTTTCTCAAGATCATTCTGTGATATTTCTTGGTCGTGACTACTTCCTTCTGATAATAGTTCTTCTTTGAAATTATCATAGTCATCAATTTCAACGCCAACAATAAGACCATTGGTTATTTTAGGATCGATATCTAACCCTCCTTTATGTATTTTCTTAATACGATCAGATGAAGAGTCTTTGTCTGTGATAGAAAAGTATTTATTTGCTACTTGTGTAAACGTCTTTTGAAAACTATCACCTAAGTCATTATAGTCAGAACGACTCATGAATACTGATTCAAGTGGAATAGGTGTTACTTCTTTCTTTCTCTCACTTTGATATATCGCAGGTCTATTACCGCCAGGAGTTTTTGCATACCCTGTAAGCACTTCATTTCTCTTGTAATTAGTGTAAAGATAACCAAGATTTAATTCTGGTTTTGCAAAATGAGTACCAAATGGCATACGCAGAATACGCCCAACAGTTTGAATAGCAAACGTTGGATTCTTGATCTCACGGAACATCACAAGAACACTTGCTCGTGGACAGTCCCATCCAGTAGCCGCCGCCTGTTTAAAAAGAAGAAATGATACTGGCGAAGTATTGTTTGTAATATCTTCAAGATTTACTTTATCTTCTGAAAGCCAGATAGCAATTTCGTGATCATAGACACCTTTTTCTTTGAGAGAATTAATAATGAAATCCTGCTTTGTTATGGCACTTGTTGTCTTGTCTGCTTTATCATCATTAGGAAGCTGAATAAGTACAAGAGGATTAATTTCGATTCCTAACTCTTTATAGTAAGTAACTATTTCGTTTCTTTTATGAAATGCAAGAGAAACAAGGATTTCATCTTGATCAACTCCATCATAATCTTTTGATTCCAAATCTTCTTCTGTTTGAAAGATTATTTTTTCTTTAATAAGACCAGCAGAGATTACGTCTTCACGAGTTACTTCGACAGTGGCAAAACCAGTATTTTGTGGAGTAGCAGATACTCCTATAATAATTCTTGGTTTGATTACATTCTTAATTAAATCGCTTGCAAGGACAGTGGAAGATGCAATATGTTCTTCATCTATAATAAGCACAACTTCTCGTTTAATATTATGTGTATTTTCTAGATATTCATCAAAGGTAGTATTTGACTCTCCTTCAGTACGAAGTTTTCTATTATCTTTTGCTTTTGATACAACTTTTTGCCAATTAATGAAAAATACTCCGCTCTTTGGAATAGAGCCATCTCTTAGATTATTCATGTCAACAAGAGGATTCTCACTCGCTCCGCCGTAATATGAAAAGAGTTTGTCTTTTGATTGCATTGCAAGAGAGTCTGAATTTGTTATCCATACAAATCCAACATCTGCATGAGAGAACCTAGGATCAGCAACAATATCTCTTAGAAACTGTGCCATCATGATAGTCTTTCCTGATCCTGTTGGGGATTTGAAAGTAAGATTTAAATTATGGTCACCAAGCTTCCAAAGAGTAAGAAACTTCTCTTTGAGTTGTGCTATTGCGGTTTCTTGAAAAGGTTTAAGTGTAAACATATATTTATAGGCGGTTTATTTCCTTATACACTTCTAATATTGGCTCAGGAATATCTTCGACTTTGATATTCTTTGTACTGTACTCATTTCGATATTCGTTCTTACCCCAACCAAAGATATAGAGAGTGGTTAGCACTTTTTTCTTTTCAAGAAGATTAATTAGTTCTTGTAACTTATCCTTATTTTCTTTGAAATAAATAACGGTTACTTTTCCATTGCCTTCAAATATCTGCCACCACTCATTTTTCTCAACTTCATTAAGTGTGTCTTCACGAACAGCGATCATTTCTCCTGCTTGGTAGGTAACTTTTATGCGAGCTTCATCTGAAACTTTGTGTAGTTTTTCTATATTTACCAAATCAGTTTTGTAGTACGATAAATTACCGCCTAGACCATCGACTTTTTCTCCTTTCTTATTTGTATAACCTTTAATTACTCTTTTAATTCTTTCGTATGTTACTTCCTCGCAAATCTTGTTTTCATTATTAGTACAGAGTATGAATTTACGATTACCACCGTCTTGCTTGTTAAGTTCAAGAACAGCGTGACCTGTGGTACCTGAACCAGCGAAGAAATCAACAACAAGGGCATTCTTACTTGAGATAATTTTTAAGATATCTTCAAGTAAATAAAGCGATTTAGGGTAATCAAAAATTTTATCACCGAGTATGTCTTTAACTAAGTTAGTACCGTTGAACTCAGAGAAATATTTTTTATTAGTCCAGACATTTTTATAGATTTGTGATTCATAAAACTTTCTAAATAATTGATATCTACCGTCAACATATTCGATCACAAAGTCATCCCTGTTTGAGCTTTTTTCTTGAAAAGTTTCAGGTAAATTAATCCAAGAAAATTCTCTGCCATCATTCGATAAAGGCAATAAAGTGATACCTCCTTTTATTGGGATTAAGGATATATTTTTTAGCTCTCTGTCCGTATAAATAGGATAAAAGAAATCAGGTTTATTTATTCTTAACGTCTCAGTACGACATCTCATAAATGGTTCAAGTCTATATCTTCTTCCATCTCCGTCTTGCTTATCAAAAGTGGCCATCACTTCTTCGTCAATGGCGACATCGTTAAATTCTGCAAACTTGTTATTTTTTGAATAGACAAGCATATACTCACTATTTGCAGAGAAATATTTAGTGAAGTTTCTTCCTTTCGGGTTATGAAGAACAGTAACTAGTCCAAGTCTATTATCTTCACCAAAGATATCGTCAAACATTAACCCAAGAGTAAACAGCTCATTATGGTCAATAGCACAAATAAAATATCCATCTTCTTTTAAAAGATTTTTTGCAAGATCAATTCTATTTTTAATAAAACTTAGAAATTTACTGTGTCTATAAGAATCATCTTTATCTACATAATCATTGTTATATCTCCAAGTAGTTGCACCTGTGTTGTATGGCGGATCAATATAAATAACATCAATCTTTCCCTTATGTGTATAGTTCAAAACAGAAAGAGCGTGATAATTATCTCCCTCAATTAATAAATTAGATGGTTCTAAATTACCAGTTACGATTTTTCTATTTTTAACCTCTTTGAGTACAGGAACGTTTTCTATGCACTGCAAAACGACATCTTCTGGTTTATCTTCCCAGACGAGTCCAAATTTCTTTCTTGATTTGAGTTGCTTGTTCTCATTTTCAAGTTCTTTAATACGAGCAATAAGCTCTTGTGGTGAGTTTGTATTTGATGACATAGGGTAGACTTCTATGTCTCAGCTTAAAACCAAAAATGGGTAGCCGAGTGTCTACCCATAACTAGAGTCGCGAGGATTCCAATCATGGAACTCAGCTACCCGTTTCTGTCCACGATTGGATGCAGAAAACGGATAGCCTTGCGACTTTTTAAAAACTAATTATGGGTAGACATTAGTAATAATAGCATAAAAACATTGTTAAATAAAGTATTATTGATGGTTAGTTACCAACAGCTAACCACTTGAGACGCCTAGACTTCCTCAAGGGTCTGCGTCATCAATGTAATTGTATGAAAACAACAGCACCAATTGGCTACGAAATGGCACAAGTAGATCAAATAACAACAAAAGTGAGGTATTGCTTATATGCTCGTAAATCAACGGAATCAGAAGAAAGACAGGTTCTCTCAATAGATTCACAGATTAAGGAGATGCTCCAACTAGCAGAACGAGAAGGTTTGGAGATTGTATGTATGAAGCGAGAGAGTCACTCAGCAAAAGAAACAGGTCAACGACCAGTCTTCAATGAGATTGTTGAAGAACTAAGGGATGGAAAGTTCAATGGGATACTCACATGGGCACCAGATCGTATCAGTAGAAATGCAGGAGATCTTGGGAAAATAGTAGACTTAATGGATGCAGGAAAACTTTTACAAATACGAACATTCGGACAAACATTTTCAAATAACCCAAATGAAAAGTTCTTGCTCATGATTCTTGGATCACAAGCAAAACTTGAGAACGATAACCGAGGAATCAATGTGAAGCGAGGGTTGCGAACTAGAGTTGAAATGGGATTATGGCCAGGAGTAGCGCCACTTGGATATCTTAATCAAAGAGACATTGATAAAAAATGTCAGTTAGTGATTGATTCGCTACGAGCACCACTGGTAAAGAAAATATTTGAGAAAGTGGCATATGAGAAAATGAGTGGTAGGAAGATATACAATTGGCTTCGATTCGAAGCCAATTTTTATACCAGAGGAAACAAACCACTCACACTTGCAGGAGTGTATAGAATAATTGAAAGCCACTTCTACTACGGGATGTTTGAATATCCAAAAGACAGTGGTAACTGGTATCAAGGAAAGCATGACCCACTAATTACTAAAGAGTTATTTGATCAGGCACAAGCACAGCTAAAGCGTGACAACATACAGCGAGAGAATAAAGAATTCGCATTCACAAAATTATTCACTTGCGGATACTGTGGTTCAGGCATATCTGCCGAGGAGAAATGGAAACAGCTTAAAGACGGCACACATGCGAAATACATTTACTACTCATGTGCGAGATCGAGAGATAGAAACTGCAAGAACAAATATATAAGAGAGGAAGAAATGATACTTGAAATGCTGAAGATATTAGATAAAGTAAATATAAACGAACTCGGCATGAGACAAAAACTAGAGGATGAAATAGCACGATTTAATATCTTCCAAAGATCAGTACTTGGAGCAACAGAGAAAATCCAAAACAACAAAGAAACCGACATACGAAACTATGCGAAGTATATTCTTAAAGAAGGCACGGTTACTGAGAAGAGAGAGTTATTAGCAAACCTAAGAAGCAGGATTGTGTACAAGGATAAAATTTTAACTTTAACAGACTAAGTTAACTTCTACTGATATTGAGAATGAATATTTTTAACATAATCATCAGCGATTTGTAGAATTTCACTAAAAGTAAGTATTTCTATATTATGTAGTGAATTACGGAGTTTTGTAAAATCTCTCTTAAGACTTTTCTCTTTTGTTTTATTTAATTTACTTTTAGTTAGTTTATAGTCGGAAGAAATAATAATTATCCCTCTTGGGTGGTAAAGGTTTTCTTCTTCTGTAATATTAGTAATCTTATTTTCATCAGAATTATTCTCAAACCTTTTCTGAACAATGGCATCCATGTAATTCATGGTTTGAATTATTGCTCTACTTAGTTCAGATGAAAAACTAAAATTCTTATGGGAAGAATCCCACGTAACAGCGTTTTTAAGATGTGTTTTTATTTCAATAATATCGAGACCGTTATAGTGATTAATACCTATGAAATCTGGATATTTTTTATCACCTTCAATATCCTTAAATTCAATCTTCGGATAGATCTTTTTATACGAGAAAACTAAGTACAGTAAATATTTTTCAAAGTATTTTTGCCACAGATTTTCTAATTGTTTTATATCTGAAGTATCATCTGTAATTTTTGCGATTACTTTTTTAGCTTTTTCTGTGCTCATGTCCGTAGAGCCAAGATTAAGAATCTCTCTGCCGACAGCGATAATATCTTTGAGTTTTTCTTTTATAAAATACTCATCTAAAGATCTTAAAAAGTCTGGAGTAAATACTTCGTCTCGTATCAATTTTTCTGTAAAATATTCAAGATTTTTCACATCCTCTGTGTCTAAAAAGTTGTCGTAGTCTTTCTTTTTGTTTTTATTTTTAAGATTAAAACGTTCAACCATAAAAGAAAAATCTCCTTTACCTATAGTGGTGGTTTCTTTTGGTGTTTTATTTGTATACTTTAGTTTTAATTTATTTATTAAAAAAGTTTCAATGCGATTTTTACTTGATTGACCTTTTTTATAAACATCATAAGAGTCGTCAGAAATTGTAGAAAAAATAGATTCTGGGATCTGGATTATTTTTTCAGAACTTTTTCTTAGAATCTTTTTACCTGTATTACTAATCTTGATTTTAGTAAAAGTGTCATCGATATTAAGAATATCTTTTAGATAATCAAACCATGAAATATCATATCCAGATCTTCCACGAGTACGAAGAACACTATTTGGCTCAACTTTTTCTGAAATTATTAATGTCTGTCTATTATTTCTTTTTTCATAACTGTTCTGTGTTTGGTTATAAAAATGGAAATCTATAGTTATATCTTTTTTATTAAAGACCACAACATCACCAGAAGGGCAGGATATTTTAGAATCTTCAAAAACCATCCCTGGCCAGTTTAGGGATTGAAAAAACTCAACGATCTTTTCTTTTTGTGTTTTTTCTTCCATGTTTATATTTTACCAAAAAACAGCAGATTAATCTGCTGTTTTAAGGGACATGAGTCGCACTGCTTACCCAGGTAAGTGAGTTGACTCCGATACTAAATTGTCTTGGCGGGCCATGTGAGTTAAGTACCCACGAGTACAAGCCTTGTAAGGGTATTATAGCACTTCTAAGAGCGTGTTATTGAGGCAAGTGAGTCGCTATCTCTAAAACCAAAATGAGACAAATGAGACACCTAACAAAGCAAGTAACCAAAGGGTATATTATAAACCATTGTGGATAACTTTAGTCCTATTTTAATAAGGGTTTTGTAGGACTATTCACTCAATTTAAGTTCATATTATAACCCCCTTTGAGGGGTTTAAAGGTTTGTTTCACTTTTTATTTTGATATAATAGAAGTACTAGAGAAATCTAGAGCACAAGCAGACATAGTTTACTCGCCGAACAATTTCATTCGACACAGTTCAAATTTGAACACCGTCACTCACAAAGAAGTTCGCACCAGACATCCGTCTCATCGCAAATATATTATTCACGTTTACGTATGTAAACCAGAATAATGTCTTTACGAAGGTATGGATGTTTTTCTTTTGCATACATAAACATTAACTAAAAATTGTTTATGATAAAAAATAACATTGAGGTCGTGCAAGTACCACTTGCCGATCTAAAACTGACTGAATACAACCCACGTATGTGGTCAGAGGAACAGAAGAAAGAGTTGCGAGAAAGTATTGATAGGTTTGGTTTAGTGGACCCAATCCTAGCGAACGGTT
>JAUPVO010000053.1 GCA_030916975.1 Patescibacteria group bacterium | reverse complement strand
AACAAATCTTATAGCTTGAGGGTTTAACTTGAGAGGTTTCTTCTGTACCGCATCTGCCATATCTTGTCCAAGAACAACATCACCAGGAGGGCAGATATTAAAAGGCTCATAATCTTTTGGAAGGTCTCTCAGGGCTAGAAGTATAGTTAGGTTAACAATGTCATCTTCATGTACGAATTGCCTTAACCACTTCTTTGTTACTGGTGTAAACTTTGTCATCTTGGTTACAATTGTGTAGACAAAAGATTTCTCTTTTTTCAAAGTTCCGCTAAGAGCTGACTGTAAACCAAATCTAATTCTTCCCAATCTCCCTCTTGTTCCTGTTATAGCGGCCGGCCTAATAATGGCTATCTGTCCCTTATAACCACCACTAAGAGCTTGATGGTATTTGTTATTAAGATTCTCTTCTACTATCCTCTTTTCTTCTGCATATAAATAGTCGGACTTTCTAAATTGGTCTTCTTCTGTAAATCTGTAATCTAGCTCATTAGAAGAATAGGCGCCATAACTAGCAACCGTAGAAAAATGTACAAGCTTAGGTATATTATTGCCGAACACATAATCAAAGACGTTATCACTTCCTGCCACATTCCAATTCCATTGTTTAGTTTTCTTGCCGTACATCTCTCTAATCTGCCAGGCCGTATGTATAACTGTATTGATAGTAAAATCTTTCTCTTGTTCTATCCTTTTTACATCTTCTGTCCAAGTTTGATTAAAAAGGTTTTTGTGTATAAAAAATATTCTATCTTTGTTATTCTCTATTACTTCAAGCAGTAATTCGTCCGGCTTTTCTTTGTCTATAGCTATAATATTCAAAACTTCCTCATTCTGTAAAAGCTGATCGCACAACATTGCTCCTACGTATCCAGACGCCCCAGTTATTAGTATGTTTTTTTTCATGATTTATTTTGATTTTGATTAAATTTTTCTTTTCTTAGCTCAATTAGCTTATGCTATAAGCTTATATCTATAAAATTATAACACAAAATGTGCTAAAATCAGACTATGAAATTCTCAATTATTACTCCGTCTTACAATAGACCAGAGCTATTAATAAGAGCCGTTAAAAGTATATTAGAGCAAACTTATGAGGACTTTGAGCTGATAATAATTAATGACTCCCCTTCTTACGACTATTCTCTGGTCTTAGATTTTATAGACAAAAATATTCAAAATAAAAAAATAAAATACATTGTAAACAAAAATAATAAAGGAGTTAACTATTCTCGTAATGTTGGACTACAAAATATAAGTGAAGACTCTGATTACTTTATCTTTTTGGATGATGATGATTGGCTTGATAAAAATGTCCTACAAAAAGCTAAAGAAGAAATAGAAAAAATAGAGAATAAAAATAATAGTTGGTTTGTCTCTAATCATTTTGATATAAATAAAAATTCCAAAGCAACCAAAAATAAAACTGGTAAAAATACCATTAATTATCTTTCTGATTATTTAATTCTTAAAAAATTTACTGGAGATGCTAAACATGTAATAAGTGTTAAGTATGGGGATTTGCGATTCTCTAACAAAGTCAAAAATGGAGAAGAATGGTTTTACTTTGCTCAGATCAAAACAGACTTTGTATATTATGACTATAACTCCTCTTATTCTGACGGATACCTCGCCGGTGGATTAACTAATAATCTTAAGAATAAAAAACAAAAGCTCATAAATACTTATTTACTTTTTTGGGAATGTACTGAGATACACAATATGAGTCCTAAAATATTCTTATATTTCATACTTAGAATCGTAGCTATTATTTTGAAATAAATTCTTATATAATATAAATAGGAAGGTTTAAAACAACAAAATAAAATATGGAAAATAAAATACCCAAAACTATACACTATTGCTGGTTTGGAAAGAATGAAAAAGGTGAAACAAATCCCAAATCAGAGCTTATAGAAAAATGTATGAGAAGCTGGAAGCTGCATTTACCAGATTATAAAATAGTAGAATGGAATGAAGAAAACTTCGATGTAAATTCTCATCCCTATACAAAAGAAGCCTATCATGATAAAAAATGGGCCTTTGTATCCGACTATGTTAGACTACAAGCTCTCTATCAACACGGCGGTATATACTTAGATACGGATATGTATGTACTAAAAAGTTTGGATGATTTGCTTAGGTTTGATTTAGTGCTGGGTAGAGAAAGTCAGCAATATATAAGTGCTGGAATGATAGCAGCAGCCCCAAACAATAATTATATTGCTGACCTTATAAAAGAGTATGATAATATAAAAACAAGAGAGACTGTCCCAATTATTATGACCAAAGTTTTTGGGGATAATAGTCAGAAATATTTTCACAATAATATAAAGATTTTTGATCCAATTTATTTTTATCCTTTTACATCGAATAATATAAAAAGGTTTGATTATAATAATGCGCCTAGCGAATCTTACGCTGTTCACATGTGGGATTATTCTTGGGGTAATCCTCTGAATAAATTCCTAAAAAGGACTGGCTTACACCCTTCTGTCAAAAGCCTGACAGAAAAAATTGGTATCAAAAATACGATCAAAAAACTAATGAGAATGGAATAAAAACCTCAATAAAAATTAAATAGTGCAAAGAAAATTGGTCTGCATAATATTATTACTTTCATAATATTCAAAATCATCTACGCTTATATATTTCTGATTCTCTATGTCGAAAATATTATAATTAAAACTTTTCAGAAATTGTATTATCTCTTTTCCTTTATTTGCATCTTTCATTCTGTAATAATAAGGAGAGTATTCTATAAAAATAATTGGTTTAAACTTGGATATAGTGTTTTTGAGACCTTGCAAAACTTCTAATTCAAAACCTTCTACGTCTATTTTTATTAAACTAATCTTATCCTCTTTTATAAGAATATCATCTGGAACAATTATATCTATATCTCCTATTTTTTGTTTGTTGTCTGAGGATAATACTGAGGAGGCTCCGGCGTTCTCATTGCTAGAATAGATTGGTAAGTTTTCTACTCTTTCTCCACATCCGTTATTGTATAAGATAATATTCTTAAAATTATTAATATCAACGCTTTTTAGAAACTGCTCATATATTCTCTTTACTGGTTCAAAAGCTATAACTTTCCCCGTATTTCCAACTACAACCGAAGAAAACAAAGCGTGTTGTCCTATATTAGATCCTATATCAACGTAAGTACCTCCTTCTTTTAAATGCTCTTTGATAACAGATAGAAAATGTGGCTCATAAACTCCTGCCAGAAATATCTCATTATCTACTGTTCCATTCTCTGGATCTATTAGTATCTGGAATTTTACACCTGACGCGTTAACCTCCTTTACGGTGGGAGCTTTAAAATTATTTAATTTATTTTTCCAAAAGAATGAAAAAATATGAATGGCTATGTGAGACCAGATAAAATACACCAACTTAAAAATTGGTTTGGGCAATATTTTCATCAATGTAAATTTTAATTCGTTTGTCTTCATATAAAAAAATATAAAATTAAAACAATTATATCATAAACTACTCTTTGAGATGATTCTTGTTCTTAAATTCACTTAAATATATAAAGAGTGCCACCAAAGTATAACTGATAACTGTAGCGTAAGCAGTTCCGATCAGCCCATATATTGGCGTCAACAAAATTATAAGTATTATATTAATAATAATTCCAATTATGAAAAATAGGCTCTGCTTTTTGTTTTTATTCTTGGCACCGAGTAAAGCAAAATAATAATATATTACATATACTCCAACTATTGACCAAGAGTATACTTGCAAAACTGGTATAGACTCTGCAAAATCTTTACCATACACTATATTCACAATTAGCGGAGAGAGAAGAGATATGGAGACAGATAAGAACAGTCCTGTCAAAACATATAATATAAAAACCCTCCTTAACTTTGTATCTGAATTATTATCTTTGATCAATGTTCCAAGTCTGCCTATAAGTGTGATGTATATTATACTGGCTATTGCATTTGGCATCTCTGCTATTTTTGTTGCAGCTGAATATATTCCAAGATTGTATGCTCCAGAATAATTCTGAAGTGGTGTAAGGAATTTTAATTGAGATATAAAAGCTAACATAAACTGATCCACTCTTAGAAGTAGTTGCCAACAAAGTGTAGCTAGTACAGAATATTTAACTAAATTAAAATACTTGATATCTTTGCGCAAATCAAAGAATTCAAAATCAAATAGATTTTTTATAAATATTTTATTCTGTCCGTAATAATAAAAAAAGGCCAACCCAGTCAAAAATATATCTAACCCTAGAAGCAGTATAAAATATATCAAACTAGCCGAAAGATAAACTAAAAGAACTTTTAACAAAAATCCGACTAGTGACACTGCAAAATAAATTGAAGAATAAAGCTTTGCTCTTTTTTCATATAAAGCATACAGAACGAATATATTAAAAGTATTCAGAAATATAGGAATAAAAACAACCAGAATATAAACAAAAATATCTTGCGGAAATAAGAAATAAGCTATAAATATACCAGCAAGCGACAATAGTATAGATAGCTTAAACCTATAAGCAAAATAATCTCGAGTAGCGTTGTCTGCATTTTCTGTTCGAGAAAGGTTCCAAGAATAATAATAATCTGAACCAGCTAGTATCGTAAGAAAAATTAAAAGATAATTCTGCACAAAAGCCAAGATTCCCAAATTGGTTGGACCAAGATATCTGGTTACCACAATGGCTGACAAGAACAAAAATAGCTGATTAAACAGATTGGTGAGGCCATAGAGTCCAGCTTCTCTCACAACTGCTTGCCCACTTATACCAAGTAAGCTATTTTTGATTCTTTTGATTAACACGGGATTGTGAAAATTATATAATAATAAATTATAACAAAAAATACCAAGAATTGTAATTCTGGGTATTTTTTGTTAGGAAGTTTAAGAATATTCTATTTAACTTTTTTAAATGGAACTCCAATCAAATCAAATAAACCTTTGGCCTCCTCTTTTGTTTTAGCTGTTGTAACAAGTGTTACTGCCATACCAAATACATCCTTTAATT
>JAUPVO010000052.1 GCA_030916975.1 Patescibacteria group bacterium | reverse complement strand
AAGGCAACTAGAGGGAATAAGAAGGCATACGCCCTCCACTATTCCATGACTATACCAAAAAATAATTTTCACTTTCTAGAAAAATGCACCTCTCTAAGGTATGATCGCAACAATAACCCTTACCTATGGATTGACGAAAGAAAGTATTTCGCAAGAGACAAGACGGTAAATGCTAGAAATTTCTTAAAGGTAACAAAGAAATTTCTAGACACAGAGATCAGACGCCACCAAAAACTTGTCCACATGATGAGTAGCAAAATGTCAGAGATTTTAGATAAGGGCGTTAAACCCCGAAAAGAGAACGTAATAGTAGACTTAGCCCTAAAATCTTGGAAGCAAATAAACAGAATCATTAAAGACACTAAAAAGGGGTATGGTGGGGATTTTGAACCAATTAGAATAAATTGTACCCCCTATATATATAAGCTATATACCCAACCTTTTACTTTTTATAAAAAGAATATACTGAAATTAAAAAAATTTCAGCCATTTAATAGAAAGATGACAAAAGAAGAAATAAAAGCTGTGTATTGGGGTAGGTATTGGGAAAAACGTAACAAAGCATCGTATAATCAGAGAGTGAAAGATGATTTTAAAGCCCTCACTGACTGTTTAAAGTACCAAATTGGGCATTTTGAGACTAGTAAACTACATAAAACAATTCTTCAACGACATAGCGTCTACTACAAAGAAAACGAAGGTTTGTTTTTGAATATGTATAAAAAATTTAGATATAATAAATATGGAATTAAGAAAAATAGGGCAATAGACCTAAAGGTAGAGTTAGAAATGATAAGATCTTGGAAAGATAGCTTTAAATCAGGTGGGTGAAATGGATTACATTACAATTTTAAAGGAGATAAAATATGACAGAATTAGAAAAGATCCCAAATTTAAAGAAATTGAACCTATAAGGCAAGTTATTAAGGAGAGTATCCAGTTCTTTTTTAAAGAAAGCCAAGATTTCGATATCATACTTATGTCTAACGATATGGGTTTGATTGAAAAACTAGAGTGGTTACTGTTTACAAGGACAAAAGCTTTAGAAACACAGAACATCTTGTTATTAACGTATGGAAGAGAACTATTGCTAAAATGCTTTGATGCTATTGAAGACAATATAAGCCATAAGAAAGGCAAGTATTATATTACAATCTATAACTTTATAGAGTCCTTACCATTTGAAGGAATAAGGCTCACAGATTCTATAGATGATTATGTACGTATTAGTGATATAATAAGATCAATTTATATAAAATTTTTCAGCCTTTATTATGAACTTAAAGCGTTTAAATGGAATTGTGAAGAAGATAAAAACAAAAGCCCTAGAAACAGTCTATAAGCTAGTGTTTAACCCTAAAATAGACGTCAAGAATACAATAGTTGTTGCGAATGGTATATATATGACCGAATTAACAATCATCAGACAGAGACGCCTTAAACCTTACGACAGTAACGGTCGCCCTAGTGGCAAGTTTATACTTTCTTTACGTACGGCATGCGAAAGCTTAGAAGTATCATCTTTCGATTCTTATGATGAGGATGCGTATGGGTATCACTTTTTTGAAAAAAGAGGGTTCCGCTACAGCTATTTAATTGAGATAAGATGCCCACTTATTAAGGACTTTAATAAGAAGGTATTTATAAAAAAACTAGTTGATGGAGACTCAGGATTTCCTAATTTAAATTGAATATAATCCCAAACTATGTTAATATATTAATATGAGATGAAGAAGTTAACCCCATGATAAGGAAATGTTAACCCCTTCTTGATAAAGATGTTAATATAATATCTTCTTTATTTCAATTGTTAGGTTGTTTTAAGGAGAGTATATGGTAAAAAATGGATGTCCTTTTGAGAAAGGTTTAGACGAAAGGAAACTTAAATACAGTTATAGCTATCATGCAAGCGAAATAACTTTCATCAGTCAATTTTTAGACGATATGACACATAAAGTAAAAAAATTGAAACTTGCAGGTAGCAAATTAGAAGCGTCTGATTTGCTGGACATTATCACAGAGCACATCGTAGATAAGTTTTATCATATTGAATTAGAGGAAGTAGAGGACTTATATGTTAGTCAAAAAGAGTATGAAGATGGATATTATCCATGCATAACCTATATGGTAAAACTTTCCATCAGAAAGAAAGTGAGGGACTTATATTCAAACTTTATGGAGTATATGGATTTAATAGAAGAGGAGGATAAGAAACCTGAATATAGCGAAGGTTTCAAGCATGTTGAAAATAGGGGATGCCAAGATTTGTTAGAAGTATTTTTTGTTAGGGATTCGTGATGTCAAAAGAAGATTGCGAATTAGATTATAGTGTGCTCAATAGTAATATTGAGTACTTAGTAAAAAATTCTTTAAAGGATTTGCATAAGTAGGTTAATTAGTTGAGATTTTATTGTAAATATGTTATTATAAAAACAATAAAGAGAAAGCACCGAACTAGACACTCCTGCTTTCTACATGAGTAGATTGTTGACCATTTTTATAAGAAAGTCAATAAGTAAATGTTTTCTCTTTAAAAAATATATTTTTATAAAGGGTTTAACATGGATCAAGAATTTTTAGAAAGGGCAGAGAAAGACACAAGGTTAGAATATTTAATCGCACAATCGATTTCACTATATATATCAGAAGGGGGCGAATTTACAGATTTCCTAACTAAGAGAATGTACAGTATCGTAGATGGGTTGAGAGACCAATTTTACGAATTAACTACCAAACCATCAGATGGTAATGAAGTGTTAATCCCATTCTAACAATGACTAGCGAAACTATACTAAGTAAGTTTGTAAAAGTAAAGACAGAGTTATATTCGAGACAATTTCAGAAAGAAAAGGACGTATCCTCTAAGGGCAGGGTGCTTTACAAATACTACGAATTGTCAGATTTTTTACCTGATGTTATTTCTTGCCTTGATAAGAATAAGCTTCTTCATTATTTTTATTTTAAAAATAATAATAATTTTAGCTGTGGAACTATTAGGATAATCAACAAAGACAACGAATCTGATTATCTAGAAATAGACTCTATCGCTTGCAATATGGACAATATTAAAGAACCTAAAGATGTTGGGGCTATGTGTACCTATCTGAAGAGGTATACGTATCTCACAGCATTTGATATTACAGAAGACTGTAAAATGGAAGAGACGATAGCCAAAAAAAATATTGAGGACGACCTGATTGAAAGCATTAATAATAAATTAATTTGTGCTGGACAACCCCCTAAGTCAAAAGAGGAAATAAACATATTCGTTAAAACTAAAGGGAAAAGTCTAAAATGGCTATTAGCTAATATAAATGAAAAATATAAAGACAAACACAGAAATTTTTGATATTGCTCCCTCTTCCGCTATATTGCCCCCCCTCTTCCAATTTTAGTACAAGATTGAAGAAGGGTAGGGGGGTCTATCACGACTGCGAGCTTTATTTCTAAAAATCACAAATTATTGCAAAAGTGTGCCTAAAAGTGTGTTACAAAACATATAGCTAGACTTTAACTCCCATTCACTGGGGTGGATTTGCTAGTATAGATATTCCTTAGTTCACCTTATTGTTTTATTTTTTTTTTGTAGTATAATTTAACTACAATTGCATAATAGCAATTGTAAAAGTATCAATACTTTTTAGTTGGTATTTTTCTTCTCGTAAAAAAATTAGAAAATTAGAGTAGTACTTTCGAGGGGAGCTGTGAAAATAGCTTCCTGCCGAATTATGGGAAGATTCAGTTATTCGAATTTTTCCAATAACTACTTGTAGTGAAAACTTAAAAAATGATTGATGGAAAAAAATCACTAAAACAATAAGTAAAGCAAAAAAGAAATAGAAAGGCTTGAGAGGATTAGCAATGGTCAAAAAGAAATATAGCCTACTGGAAGACGGGGTAGAGTTAATAGTATGCAGTCCATACGTATATAAGAGTTTAGACAAAAAGGAACTAGGAAACTTAAGGAAGAATGACCATGTAATTATAGGGACTTGGACTACAAAAGATTATCCAAGTGGCGAATTCTTGACTACTTTAAGCGAGGATTTCTCTATAATATATAACCATATTAAACGCATTGAAGAAATAAAAAGCATTACCGACTTTGACGGTATTTTCCAAATAAGGAAGATAACAATTTACACAAGTCTTATATACCCTCAAGATGCACTAGAGTTGTTTTTTATTCAAAAAAAAATGATGGATATAGCGTTAACCCATCAACAAGCTTTTGCAGAATTTGACGAGAGAATATGTAGGAATGGACACTGTATGGAGACGGAGTTTTTTTTACATATATTTCACTTTTTATTTGATAGACTAAATAGAGAGTTCAACGATCTAGATTGCGTGCCACATGACACAATGCATGAATTAATAAGTGACCGCTACGACCTTGAAGGTGATTCTATATTTTGGAATGCAATAGAAGGTACGCATATATCTAGCTATACAAGAAATATAGACGCAAAAGAAAATTTTATTGAGAAAGTAAGGGGAGAAATTTTAAAACCTGAACATTTTATAGTAGCAACTAATACAGCGAATAGGGATAGGGTTTTGCTATTAGTGCAAAATGGATTGACTTTCGATGAAAATATACGGGCTGTTCGTGTAATATATAATAAACACAAATTTAAACAACATTTTAAAAAAACTGAAGGTGATTTTAGTAAATGGGCTGTAATTAACAATAAGGCTCTAGGTGAAGATGGGGCTATTACTCTAGAGTTTACCGAATCCTATAATGATATTAATAGAAAAGAGGTTGTTAAAGGACAAGATATAATCATCGTAGACGGTATTGTTGACACTGGAAATACTTTAATAAATGCTGTGAATTTTCTACATGAGAACGGTGCTAAGAGCATTATAGCATGCATCACCCATGGGGTACTTACAGGTAATGCTGTAGAGAAGATTGCTAACTGTGAGTATTTAGACAAATTATATATATCTAATTCTCTGCCACAGAAACAAGCGGTACTCGATTGTGCTAAACTAGATATAATTGATATTATAAACTCACAGATTAGTGAAGGTATGGCAAGGCTCTAATCTTCTATTTCACTGAGATT
>JAUPVO010000051.1 GCA_030916975.1 Patescibacteria group bacterium | reverse complement strand
TACTTTGACTCCAGTTTATTAGATTCTCAGGAACAGGAAGTTCTGGATCCGGACATTCTAGGTTTTGAGCTTGAACCAGAGATGTTCTGAAGAATATACCTGTAGGGTTTTCTATATTCCAAGGATCAAGTATTGTATCTCTGTATTTTATCTGGAATGCATTTACTGCTTTCTCTGTCTTAGGACCATAGAATCCATCAATAGTTAATCCAGCTTCTACGTATTTATTTAGTAATCCTTGTAGGATTTTAACTTGCTCCTTGTCGTTGTTGTAACCTCGGCGCATATAAGTATCTATCGCAAAGTCACATATATCTGTCTGCGCACCAAGAACTGAACCTCTTCTGATTCCAACTCCACCTCCACCTAGGATTCTTCTGTCATCTTCTGAATCATCAGTTGAGCTTTCACATCCTGGATCTTCTGGGAAGTCAGCAAGGTTGTCTCCATCATTGTCTAGTCCGTCAGAACAGATTGAATCATCATCTCCGTCTTGTGGGTTTACAACAATAGTAACTGTGTCCGCTGTACTGTATGCACCATCGTTATCAGTAACTATAAGTTGAAATACGTATGTTCCTACAACTAAGTTAGAAATATCATAATTCATAACATTAGCTGGATCTATGAATGAAGGTCCAGAAACCCATATCCAAGCGTATGAAATTATTGTTCCATCAACGTCAGTACTTAATGATCCATTAAGTGTTGTTGAATTTGTAGGTAGAGTTAAGGTCTGATCAGCTCCTGCGTTCGCTACTGGAGGAAGGTTTGCATTATCTTCACAGTCGTTGCTTACTACATGTAGCTTATATAGAAGTCCTGATGGATTGTTAAACTTTGTTCCATTTTCTAGTGCTAGGTTTGTTATTTCAAATGAAACTGTATTAGAACCAGCTGCTAGATAAGAAGCAACATTGTATGAATCCTGACCAGTTGAAGTAAAGTTGTGGTCTGAAGCATCATTTGAATCTGTTGCACTGAAAACATTTAAGAATGCATTAAAGCTAACCTTGTATGTATTATCAGATGCTATTTCAAGAGTTGCAGATTCTACATCACCTACTATGTTAAATGTCTTTGAGAAAAATTTAGTTTCGTCTTGAGTTGGGTTTTGTGTATAGAAAGTATCCCAAATCCAATTTGCTCCTGGAATATTTGCTGTCCAAGAAGGATTCTCGTCATAAGCAAGTACTGCCTCATCATCACCATTTACCATATTAGACTCATCACTGTATAGAGTTATTTCGTGAACTCCACAAACAGGAACACATTCGCTCTGGTCATTCTGATATACAATCTTGTAGCCGTCTGGAGCTTCTGTCTGCATTCCTTCCATGTTTAAACAAACATCTACTGGCTTTAGAACATTGAATGCGACACAGTGATAAGTTCCATTTGCTTCTACTGGATTTATCCAGTCGAAGTTATCGTAGTTTAAAACGTCAGTGTGACAGTATAGTTCTGCTGATACATTGTCGTCTCTAGGATCAGTTGTATCACCAGTAAATGAAATATAGTCAGAGTTAACTTGTTCACGAACCCATATTAGAGAACCGGTTGGAACAGTAGCTCCACCTGAGAATGCTGTCCAAGATCCACCTGTTGTACCAGTTGCATTGTCTCCAGGATTGCTTACTCCGTTAAGCGCCCACTCAAAAGGCCAAGATGGTGCCTTTTTACAGTTAGGGTGACTTGCTAAGAAATCATCTGCTGTAGTAGCTGTTATATCTGCTCCACCATTCCCCCAGTTAGGAAGATCAGTTTCAGAGTTACAAACTATCTTTGTAGCAACAATAGTAGCTGTAGATTCTTCGATAACTGTTGTCATCATTATTCTTGCTGAATCTTCTTCTACGACTTCTTCAGTTACTTCTTCTGTAACCTCTTCTACCTCTTCAGTAGGAGTTTCTTCTACAACCTCTTCAGTTACTTCTTCTATCATTTCCTCAACTACAGGAGATTCAACTTCTGGAGTTACTATTTCTTCAGCAGAAACAACTGAGAATGTTGCAAAGCTCAAGAAACTGAAAACTAAAACTAAAACGGAAATTTTTATAAATTTATTCATAAATGTTTTGAATTAATAATGTTAACCTAAGACCTTTAATTTAATTGGTTTTTAATAATTGTTATATCGAGTTTATCACACAAACAACTTACTGTCAAGTATCTATTGACGACGTATGATTTATGTATTGATACTCAATTTAAATTTCTACTAAAAATTATCATAAAGAGATGTTTTGTCAAATAAAAAAATTTGTGGATAAGTGTCTTTTATCCCCTTTTCAATTCTATTGGACATCAATCAATTCTATTGGACATGCCTAATGTCCTTTATAAAATAAGGTTAAATTTGACTTTAATAAAAATATCTGCTATATTATCAATAGAACTATAAAACAAAGTTCTTTATTACTATGGAAAAGAGTAAGGTCCCAAACACGACAACCAAAAAAGGGTGGTCTTTTTTATTGTCAGCGACACAAATCATCAATTCACTGAAAGGAAAAACTCCTAAGTTCATCAAGGAAAATCTCCAGATGTTCACAGGAAGAAAATCTTTACAGTGGATTCCGAGGGATTTGTTTCGTCTTCTCAAAAAAAAGTACCCCCACGGACACACAGAATTTTACATCAGGAGAGGAATCTCTTATGCAAAGTTCCCTATTATTGTATGCCCGATTATGGTTAAACATCAGGGTAAAAGGATAGAAGCCTCAATAGGTCTCCATCCTGATCCAAAGGTAGAGAGTTTCTATCTGTTTAACACCCCATTCCCCCAAGAAAATAATGGCGGTGCGGTCATCTTTGAAATTCAAGGCGGTGAAGTTTTACCTCCTGGGCATGGAGAGGTTTTTCGAAACGTTTTGATTAAATGGGATGGTAAGAAGAAACTTTGCCCAACCGGCAAAGATGCATTATTAATTTCTTTAGTATATGCCGAGCTTGCAGATTTGCAATTCTCAGGTAAATACCTAAAGGAAAGAACCATCCCAATTCGAAAAGTCGTAACAATGCCTCAATTCTTTGAGGAGGATTTCAAATTCATTTACGACTCCATGTACAAAGACAAAGAGCCCGTTTCTTAATCCACCCCCGTTGTACCCTTTTGTGACCATTATCCTTATCCTGACTGCCCCCATTAAATTCGGGTAGTCCAATATCCCCTGTTAGCTTAATTGCGCAGGGGATCTTTTTTTTGCCTAAAATGCAAAAGCCACCCCGTTTTTATAAACTGGAATGGCTTTAATCCTCTTCCGAGGGATACAAAACCACTTTAACTGTTATAAATAGGGCATCAGGAGTTTCTTTCTTTAAGGACTTTACTAAGTCCCTTCCATCTTTCTCCTCATACTTTTTAAATATCCTAACTCCCTCAAAGTCAAATTCATGGATATTATCAAATTTATACCCCACTAAAACATTATTTATGGTTTTGTTTAAGAAATAACCCTTTTCTCTACTATAGATACAGTAGAAAGTTTTTTCTGTAAACATACAAAATAATTTAATGAACTAATGTACTATGGATAACACGTTTTCACAGATAAGTCAAAATTTTAACTTGCTAAATGCTTAATTTTCTGGTAATATTCGAAGACGTTTTGTAAACTTAAATTTTAAATAAATGAACGAATTCAATAAAATCATCGAGAAGGAACTCTCTCTGAAAACAGGACCTTCTATAATAAATCTGATAGATCATTTGATAAAATACGCTTCAGATATAAATGCCTCTGATATTCATATAGACCCAGTAGAAAAGTCTGTAAGGGTTAGGTTCCGCATAGATGGTGTATTAGAAGATGCTCATCCCCTACCTAAAGAAATACATTCAGAAATAATATCTAGAATAAAGGTCTTATCTGGACTCCGTACAGATGAACACAACGCCGCTCAAGATGGAAGATTTAGAAGTATGGTGTTAGACAAGGGGTCTGTAGATATTCGTGTTTCTATAGTTCCTACATATCATGGAGAAAATGCAGTACTAAGACTTCTATCTGACAATGCAGAGAACTTCACCTTAGACACACTCGGCTTCACTGAAGTAGATCAAGATAAAATAAGACACGCAATAAAGAGACCTTCTGGGATGATACTTGTTACTGGTCCTACAGGATCGGGCAAGACAACCACTCTATATACAATAATAAAAATGCTAAATTCTAAGGAAATCTCTATTGTCACAATAGAAGATCCTATAGAATACGCAGTAGATGGAATAGAACAAATTCAGGTAAACCCTCGAACAGGGCTCACATTTGCAAACGGCCTACGTTCAATACTACGACAAGACCCAAACGTAATAATGGTTGGAGAAATCCGTGATACCGAAACAGCAAGTATCGCTGTAAACACTGCCTTGACTGGACACCTTCTGCTGTCTACTCTTCACACAAACGATGTCTCTACAACACTACCTAGACTTCTTGATATGAAAATAGAGCCTTTCTTGGTTGCCTCTACTGTGTCTATCGCCATAGGTCAAAGGTTAGTAAGAAAAATCTGCGAGAACTGTAAAGAGAAGAAATCAGTAACTGAACAAGAATACAAAAGGTTACTAGAAACAGTCCCCGAAAACATACTTTCCAATAATAAAGAATTCTTCTATGGTAAAGGTTGTAGAAAATGTAACGACACTGGATATAAAGGAAGATTGGTTATTGCAGAAGTCTTGGTTGCTGATGAATCAATAAGAAAGACAATACTCTCTAAGGGTGGAGCTAGTGATATCAAAGAGTTAAGCATAAAAGCAGGTATGACAACTATGCTTGTAGATGGATTTCAAAAAGCACTAAAAGGACTTACTACTATAGAAGAAGTACTAAGAGTCACTCATGAATAATTGGAAGAAAAAAATAAATATATTCAGGAAAAAAAATCCAAAGAAAAAGATTAAGGTAATCTCAGAAAAGGACCTACCTACAAACGAAGAAATAATAAAACCTAAAAAAAAGGTTCCATTTGAGGGCATTAGTCTTTTTTCTTATTCTAGATTTTCAACGAAGAATCAAACATTTTTTGCTAAGAGATTATCTTTTCTTATAAAAGCTGGCGTTCCTGTCTTAGAAGGAATGCACGTAATTAAAAATCAGACGAAGTCTTCCAAGGAATCAAAGGTTTTCGAAAAAGTAATCTCAGATATATCAAATGGACAAACTCTTGCGACAAGCTTAAGTAAACAGAAGGGTGTGTTTGGTAATTTCGCTATTAATATAATAAGAGCGGGAGAATCTAGTGGAACACTGACCCAAAATCTAAACTACCTCGCAGACGAACTCAAAAAGAAAGACATGCTTAGAAATAAAATAATGGGGGCATTGCTCTACCCTATTATAATAACAGTTGCCACTTTCGGTATTACAGGATTTCTAGCTGTATATATATTCCCTAAAATAACACCAATATTCCAAGGACTAAATGCTAAGCTTCCAGTATCTACTAAAATAGTAATCTGGATAACGGATACCATAAGAGAAGATGGAATATTTATACTGCTTGGAGTTATAGCATTAATATCAACCCTAGTAATAACCATAAGGCGTTCAGCGAAGGCACGATTTATTTATGATGGATTGATACTTAGAATACCTCTGATAGGAAAAATAATAAAAAGCTATAACCTAACCAATACAACCAGAACTCTGGGTTTATTGTTAAAATCTGGAATATCTTTAAACGAAGCCTTGCATGTAACAGCAGACACTACAGAAAACGTAAGATACAAGAAAGCATTTGAAGACATATCTCATCATATAATGAAGGGAAAGAATGTTTCAGAAACATTAGAAAGAGTTCCCCTCTTGTTCCCTTCTATGATTCCTCACTTAGTGTCTATAGGAGAGAAAAGTGGTAACCTTTCAAACACACTAGTATATCTATCTGAATTCTATGAAAACGAATTTGACGATCTAACGAAAAATCTTTCAAGCGCAATAGAACCTATATTAATGG
>JAUPVO010000050.1 GCA_030916975.1 Patescibacteria group bacterium | reverse complement strand
TCTTTCTCTATCAGCAAATACGTAGATAAGTCCTGCTACAATAATACCTCCAACCAACCCAACGTAAGATCCACGAGTCTGTGTGTAAACCAATGAAACAATGCTAACAAAAGAGAATAGAGCTAAAGGCCAGCTACCTATTTCATTTTTACTTAAAGCTTTAACAAAACTTATTCCTGAGACTATGATAACTACCCATCCAAGCAAACTCAAAAAGTTAGCAAAAGAAGACAGGTTACTAGCAAGAGTCTGTGCGCTAGCAGCTAACGCAACTGCATAAGAATTCAAAAGATTCTGTCCGAGAACCATCACCGCTCCAAGAAGAACCCAGAACATTGGAATATAATTCTGTTTTCCTTTCCATTTATTAACTTTAAAAGCTAAAATTAAAGATATAAAAACGAAAAAAAGCGTATATATACCGTAATAAGCAGCATTACCGAGCGATGAGTCCAAACGCAAACCTCCACCCATGTGAGTTGGATAAGCTTCATTCAGTCTAGTTACAAAATTATTAGTCAATAGTCTGGTTAAGAAAAAATCTTTCTGTCCAAAAAGTTGGAACAGTCCCTCTGTTATTACTGCTATACCAGATACCATAAACCAGCCAAAGATTTTAGTCCAGTCATGTTCTGATTTGTATACAGAATATAAAATTATAAAATATAAGAATATATGTAAATGAGTAAACCATCCTTCCATACGTTCATAATTACTGAATAATGACAAATATGTGTTAGATCCTAGTATGTTAGATATCAAAAGAGCAACTAAAAATGTAGTGTATGTGTATAAAACTACTGACTTTTTAGGTCTATAAGATGGTTCTATATAGGCCAGAACAACATAAGCTGCAAAAGCTATTTCTATCAAAGTTCTAAAAGCAAAATTCTTACCTGTAATGAACGGGAAAAATGTTTGATTAGACACGTACCAGGCTAGAAATGGGGTTAAGGCCAAACAAAAGTATATAAGACCTTTCAGAAAACTTCTTGTATTCATATTTTAAATTCTTTTTAAATTTTTAAATAATATATGTAAATAAATATATAATATGGAATTATATCACAATAATTGAAAAATTTTGAACTTGTTATTAATAATTTATATGTTATTGTAAACAAAAATAAACCTTAATAATTAAGGTTTATTTTTGTTTACAACTTATTTATGCAGATGTATGCACTACAAATTTTGAAATCTAAAATAAATTAAAAATACAAACAGCAAGCATGAAAGTAATAAACTGATAAACAGCCATGATTAATATTTGTTTGAGTTGATATTTTCTATCTGTATTCCCCCATATAACCGCACCAACTTGTGTAGGCATAACATATCCAAGCCACATGAAGAAAGCTAACCAATAACCACTAACTCCAACCGTACCATTCCACTTTATATTACTATAAAGAACGAACATGGTGACAAGTGTCATAAGGAACTGCAAAACATAATAAGGTAGCATTTTCTTTTGCATAGCAGCTAACTGCTCTTTTGTGTAATGCTCTGCTTTATTAATTTTCATCCAAAGATTACCAAACATTAGTGGCGAATACCAAAAAGCCCCCAAAACAAAGGCTACAAGCGCAGCTAGAAATATTGAAAAAAACATATTTAATTATTATATTACACAAAAATTATAGCACAACTTTTCCGTTTTTAATTATTATAGATTCGCTTTCAAGTAATTTGATTTTCAATTCAGTTCCTCTAGCATATTCTCCAACAGTTCCATCGCTTCTAACAACTCTGTGACAAGGAATATCGATCAACTGCTTATTCTTGGCTATAGCACTAGCTACCGCCCTGACAGCTTTTGGCTTACCTATAGCTTTTGCTACATCAGTATAAGTTTTAACTTCACCTTTTTTAATATTTAACAATTCCTTCCACACCATTTTCTGAAATTCCGTTCCCTCTTGAGACACAAATATTTCTTTTGAAGTTTTTTTATTTTTCATATCTTATATCAAGAATAAATCTTTATAAAAAATAATCAAGTAGTAAAAATAAAAGCTTCGACCGTTCCGGTCGAAGCTTTTATTTTGATATAATATTACTTTTTATTCTCTTGAATATCTTTTGCTATATTAGCTGGTACCACGTCATATTTACCAAACTCCATAGTAAAGTTAGCACGCCCTTCTGTCATAGAACGAAGTGCTGTAGCATAACCAAACATCTCAGAAAGTGGAACTAAAGCTTTTACAACTTTATCCATACCTCTTTCATCCATTCCTTCTATTTGGCCACGTTTTGATGATAAGTTACCAGTAACATCTCCATAAAACTTGTCTGGAGTAACTACCTCAACCTTCATGATTGGTTCAAGTATAGCTGGTTTAGCTTTAGATACAGCATCTTGAAGCGCCATACCTGCAGCTAGCTTAAAGGCGATTTCTGATGAGTCGACTTCATGGAAAGATCCATCGTAAAGCTCTACAGATACATCCACCATCTTATATCCAGCGATAATACCTCTATCCATAGTTTCTTTCAATCCTTTTTCTACTGCTGGTATATATTCCTGAGGGATTGCTCCACCTTTAATTGAATTAACAAATTCAAAATGGTCATATCTCTTAGTGTTCTTAGGCAAATCTTCTTCTTTTACGGTATAGTCAATTGGTTTAACATTAATTCTAACATGACCATATTGACCGCGTCCTCCAGACTGTTTAATGTATTTACCTTCTCCAGCTGAAGTTCCTAGAATTGTCTCACGGAAAGCAACTTGAGGTTTACCTGTAGCCGCGTCTACATTAAACTCTCTTTTAAGACGATCAACAATAATATCTAGATGAAGTTCACCCATACCAGCTATAATTGTCTC
>JAUPVO010000049.1 GCA_030916975.1 Patescibacteria group bacterium | reverse complement strand
TGTGACAGTTTAAGTTAATATTAAGATGTATCAGAAAAATAAATTTAATATACAAGGGTTTAAACCCTCAGGAGATCAGCCTAAAGCCATAAAAGAGCTAACAGAAGAAGTAGAAGCTAATAGTAAGAAAACAACTCTTCTAGGAGCTACTGGAACTGGTAAGACTTTTACTATAGCTAATGTAGTACAGAACGTTCAGAAGCCAACGTTAGTTGTAGCTCATAATAAAACTTTGGCGGCTCAACTCGCTCAGGAGTTTAGGAGCTTTTTTCCTGATGCAGCAGTTCATTATTTTGTTTCTTATTATGACTATTACCAGCCAGAAGCTTATATGCCAGCTACGGATACCTATATAGAGAAAGATGCACGCATTAATGAAGAGATAGATAGGCTCAGACATGCTAGCACGCAATCTCTTTTGACTAGAAGCGATGTTATCATATGTGCTTCGGTATCATGTATATATGGTCTTGGTTCTCCAGTGGAATATGAAAAAGAGAATATTCATCTTGTAGTTGGAGAAAGTTCTAGTAAGACAGAAATTATGAAGAGATTGATTGGGGTTCATTATGAGCGCACCAATGCTGATTTGTCTCCAGGAAGTTTTAGAGCAGTAGGTAACAGAGTTGATGTGATGGCTGTATCAGAGACCACAATGCTTCAGATAGAGTTTTTTGCTGGTAAAATCTCAAGCCTAACTGTTACTGATCCTGTTTCGATGAAAGAAGTGGAAAAAGTAAATGACTATTTTATCTTTCCAGCCAAACACTTTATAAGTGACGCAAAAACTAGAGAGAAAGCAGTTAAAAGCATCAAAAAAGAATTAGATGATAGACTGGAAGAACTCTCGGAAGATAAAAAGATAATAGAAGCAGAAAGATTAAAAAGAAGAACCAATTATGATTTGGCTATGATTAGAGAGGTTGGGTTCTGTCAGGGAATTGAGAATTATAGCAGGCATCTTTCTGGTAAAAAAGCTGGTGAACCACCAGAAACTCTTCTATCTTATTTCCCCAAAGATGAAAACGGTAAACCTGATTTCCTGCTTGTTATAGATGAGTCCCATGTTACATTGCCTCAATTAAGGGCTATGTATGCTGGAGATCAAGCCCGTAAACAAACTCTTATAGATTTTGGTTTTAGATTACCGAGCGCCAAAGATAATAGGCCACTCAAATACGAGGAGTTCGAATCCAGATCTCCTAATACTATATACGTATCTGCAACGCCTTCGGATTATGAGAAACAAAATAGTACTAGAATAGTGGAGCAGATAATTAGGCCAACAGGTCTTATTGACCCAATCGTTGAAGTTAGACCAGTTAGAGAGATATCAGACAAGAAATACGAAGGGCAAGTGCAGGATTTTATAAAAGAGACAGTTAAAGAAATAGAAAAAGGAGGGCGTGTCCTAGCTACTACACTTACCAAAAAAATGGCAGAAGCTCTCTCAGAATATCTTTCTGAAAAAGGGCTAAGAGCTAAGTATCTTCACAGTGATGTAAAAACGATAGAAAGAATAGAAATATTAACTTCTCTTCGTAGAGGGGAGTTTGATGTACTGGTGGGGGTTAATTTGCTTAGAGAAGGATTAGACTTGCCAGAGGTATCTCTTATAGGTATATTAGATGCTGATAAAGAGGGGTTTTTGAGAAGTGAAACTTCCTTGATACAGACGATAGGTCGCGCTGCTCGTAATGTTAACGGTAGAGTGATTCTGTATGCAGACATTATGACTGGTTCAATGGAGAGGGCGATAGGAGAAACGGAAAGAAGAAGAGAGATACAATTGAGCTATAACAAAAAGCATAATATCACTCCAAAAACTATAGAGAAGAACATAAAAGATATTACTGAAGATATCAAAAAAGACAGAGAGAAGAGTGTGAAGGAGGAGTTAAGTCGCGACGAGAAGCTCTTTGTAAAGAATCCAAATAAGTTAATTAGCTTGAAAGAATCGCAGATGAAAGAAGCTGTAAAGATTCTAGATTTTGAGACAGCAGCGATACTTCGTGATGAAATTAGGGTTTTAAAAGAAAAAGCTGGATTATAGAATAAATTACTAGTAACAAAAAAGTAGTTTGTCAATATACTACAAATTTTTAAAATAGAGTATAATCATACACAGATCAGCCATAGTAACGTTTCTCTGGACAAGAAACAGATCTGGTCTAATAATTAAATTGTACAATTGTATTATAAAAAGTACTTAAATTTATGTCGAATAACAACAATAACAACAACAATAATAATAACAATGAAACAAAGAATGTTGTAAATAAAAAAGACTGGAAGAATTGGATTTCGTTTTTAGTTTATATTATTCTTGGGCTAGCTATTGGATACGCTTTAGCAAAAGGTTTTATATATTTGAAAAATAGAGCTGATATAGACGATAACAAAGTTAAAGTCGTAAATGTGGCTACTTCAACCGTGGAGTATGTCGCTTCTTCTACGGCTGTTTTTGAAGGGGATAACATAGCAGAGATTAATTTTAAAAATAATTCAGATTTGACAGTTACGCAAGGATTGGGTGACAAATCAAGATACTATTATATAGCCGATTCAAAAGGAAGTAATATAGCAACTATATATCTTAGCTATGAAGGTGGAAGAGGTTATACTGGTAATGATTATATCAATCAGATAATTAAAAAAGCTGTCCCAAGTATCTCTCCAGTCAAAGATGCTACTTATGCTAGTTCAACTTGGTTATACACTGACACTTCTAATTCAGAGTGGCATGTGGCTCCAGCCAAAGGGGGTGAGTGGGTGATTGTGATGGAAAATAAAAAGTCTAATCACGATCAGTTAGTGAGTATATTTGAATCTTTGAATATTAAATAGACTTCGTATTCATTTAGATTCTAAGCAGATGTTCACATCTCTTATAATATAATAAAGTAATTATATAGATTAAAACAAGTAGAGAAAACTAAAATAAGGGTCGCGCTTCGCGCGACCCTTATTTTAGTTTTCTCTACTTAACCTAATGACTTAAGCACCTTTTAAACAGTCTCAGCCCTAAATCTTTGAATATCTCGATAAAAACCTTGCTCAAGAAGTAGTTTAGCTATTATTTCTATATTGTTACTTTCTCGAAGCTTTTTTATTTGAGGACCTTTTTTTTCTATTTCAAAAATCATATTAGTTTCTGTTGCTATATTTATCGTCAATTTAATAAATCTTTCAATTTCTTCTGGTGGAATCGTATCGTCATTTGCGATAAAATCTATAAAAGAATCTGGATCTTCTTTTATCCAAGATTTGATCTCACTCAACTGCTGTTCCTTTTCCAACTCCTCTGGTGATTTCCCTTTTGGTACTTCACTGAATCCCGCTAAGTTCATTTGTTCCATATTTTAATGTGTTAATTTATATATTAATTATAGCATTTGTAATTTTAAAAATACAAATTGTCGAAAGTTTTAAAATATTGTATAATGTTACTAATTTTCAAAATTATATGCCCAACAAGGACTTACACAAGAAAGAAGTAGACAAAATAATAGTTAGGGGAGCCAGAACACATAATTTAAAAAACATAACAGTAGAGATGCCTCGTAATAAAATGATAGTTTTTACGGGACTTTCTGGGTCTGGTAAATCTTCCTTGGCTTTTGATACCATTTTTGCAGAAGGACAGAGACGTTACGTTGAGTCTCTATCAGCTTACGCTCGTCAATTCCTCAATCAAATGCAAAAACCTGACGTTGATGAGATTGTGGGACTTTCTCCGGCCATATCCATAGATCAGAAGTCAGCTGGTAGAAACCCTCGTTCCACAGTAGCCACTATAACAGAGATATATGATTATCTTCGTGTTCTATATTCTCGTGTCGGTAAACCATATTGCGTAGAGTGTGGAACCAAAATAGAAAGATTATCCAACGAGGAGATTTTAAATTTTGTTACTAGCAAGCTCAAAAAAGTTAAATATCAAGATATCAAAACTAGTCTTATGGGAGTGGATTTTTCTCATCATAATATCATAGTCATGTCACCTATAGTTAGAGGAAGAAAAGGAGAGTATTATCAGATGCTATATGATTACCTTGGTAAAGGTTACACTGAGGTTATGGTGGATGGGGTCCGTAAAAGTCTTAGAGAGCGTATTGATTTGGATAAAAATAAAAAACATAACATTTCTATTATTGTAGATGAGATTACTATTGACGAGTTTAAACTAAAAGACTCTCAGAAAGATGCTCTGATGCGCCTGTCAGAAGCAATTGAGAAATCGGTAGAAGAGAGTAAAGGTCTGGTTGAGTTTGATATTCTCGGAGAAGTAACTATTATGAGTAACAAATTTGCTTGCCCTAATTGCGGTTTTTCTTTCCCAGAGATTGAGCCTAGATTATTCTCTTTTAATTCTCCCTATGGAGCCTGTGAAGCTTGTAATGGGCTTGGTATTAAATATATAGGTTCTCTTGATCCTTGTGAATCTTGTAATGGAAAGAGGCTCAGAAAAGAAGCTTTGAATGTATTCTTGGATGATAAAAATAAAATAAATATTGTAGACATAACAGACTTGTCCATCGACAAAGCTAATGCTTATTTTGCCGATTTGCCGCTTACAGACAAGGAGCAGGAGATAGCTAAAGTTGTTATACAAGAGATACAGAGTAGATTAGTTTTTATGTTGAATGTCGGTTTGGATTATTTGCAGCTTAATCGTAAAGCGGACACACTTAGCGGTGGAGAAGCTCAGCGTATTAGACTGGCCTCGCAGCTGGGATCGAAACTGGTAGGAGCTCTATATGTTTTGGATGAGCCAACTATTGGACTTCATCAGAGAGACAATGACAGACTTATTAAGACATTAACAGATCTTCGTGATATGGGTAATACTATTATTGTAGTTGAGCATGATGAAGATACCATATATGCTAGTGATTATATAGTTGATATTGGTCCAGCCGCTGGAGTACATGGAGGTAATGTCATAGTTGCTGATTATCTTGAGACTTTGCTAACAGCCAAGACCAACAAGTCAAAGTCAAGAACGCTTGCTTATCTTCGAGGAGAAGAAGTGATCCAAGTACCCAAAGTCCGCCGAGAAAAGGAGGGTGAGATTATAGTCAAAGGTGGAGCAGCTTTTAATATAAAAGATCTAAATGTTAAAGTGCCACTCAAAGTTATGAATGTTATAACTGGAGTATCTGGGTCTGGTAAAAGCACATTTATGTATGAGATTCTGAATCGTAACTTAGAAGCTAGACTTGAAAGGAAACAAAGAAGCGCTAAAGTTTTTAACGCAGAGAGTTTTGATATAGATGGAGCAATATCAAGAGTGGTTTTGATAGACCAGTCTGCTATAGGTAGAACGCCAAGATCCAATCCAGCCACTTATACAGGAGCTTGGACTCATGTGAGAGACCTTTTTGCTGAGACAGAGGAGGCTAGACTTCGTGGCTGGAAGTCAGGAAGATTTTCTTTTAATGTTCCTGGGGGTAGATGTGAAGCTTGTGATGGTAATGGAGAGATAGCAGTTGAGATGCATTTCTTGCCGACAGTATATGTGACTTGTGACGTTTGTTTTGGGAAAAGGTTTATGAAGGAAACTCTAGAAGTTAAAT
>JAUPVO010000004.1 GCA_030916975.1 Patescibacteria group bacterium | reverse complement strand
TAGTGGAAAGGTATGGGGCTGACTCAGTTAGATTTGCTCTTATGAATAGCCCTGTTATGAGTGGTGAAAGTGTGGCTTTCGGTGATGACTTAGTAGAAGAGGTTTATAAGAAAAATATTCAGAGAATAGAAAATGTCGTTGATTTTTATAAAATGTACAGTCAAGAAGTGGAAGATGAAAATAATATCGGCAGTGATAATATTCTAGACAAGTGGATATTAGCTAGACTTGGTGAAGTTATCAAAACTAGCATTGACGGTTATGAGAATTATAGATTAGATATTGCTGTATCAAAGATACCATTGTTCATAGATGATTTATCTACTTGGTATCTCAGAAGGTCTAGAGATAGAATAAAAGAGGGGGATAAAAAGGCCCTTTTTACTTTAAAATATGTTTTGAATGAATTTTCAAAAGTTATTGCTCCAGCAATGCCATTTTTAGCAGAACGTATATATAAAGAAGTTAATAATACAGAAGATAGTGTTCATTTACAGTCTTACCCTAAACAAGAATTCATTGATGAAGTTTTGGTCAGTGAGATGTCTGCTGTTAGAGATATTGTGACTGACTTGCTTATGCTTCGTCAGAAGAATAACGTTCCAGTTAGACAGCCACTTTTGAGCGCTACTATTAACAGAAACATAGATCAGAAATACCACAATCTTATACAAGAAGAGATTAATGTAAAAAATATTATTATTAATGATAAAGGTACTAATGATTTAGACTTTAATCTAAACGAAGAACTTATCACCGAAGGAAAACAGCGTGAACTTAGTCGCCAAATCAAAGATAAGCGTAAAGAACTTGGGCTCGTGGCTGAGGATTATATTGTTGTTACTGTCAAAAATGAACAGATTGAACTTCTGGATGAAGAATATAAAACTTCTATGAATATAAAAGAGGTAAAAGTCGGAGAAAGTGTAAATGTTGATAAAATATTATAAATATGTTAAAATATTTTAACTTTTAAAGAATTAATGGTAGCAAGTTAAATTAAAAATATATGTCAACAATTCCAGAATTAACACAAGATAGAGCAAAACTTGAATTTGCAAGTGGAGACACAGTACGTGTTTGGAACAAAATTAAAGAATCTGATGGTAAAACTCGTCTTCAAGCTTTTGAAGGTTTAGTATTAGCTCGTAAACATGGAACGGAAGCTGGAGGGACTTTTACTGTTCGTAAAGTTGCATCAGGAGTTGGAGTGGAGAGAGTTTTTCCATTATATTCTCTGACTATAGACAGAATCGAAATAGTTCGTCACGCTAAAACAAGAAAATCTAAACTTTATTATGTTAGAGAGAAAGCCGTGCGTGATGTAAGAAGAAAACTTAAAGTAGACAATGCTAAAATCTCCAAAGGAGAAACGGCGGAAGTTGTAGAAGAAACATCCAATGCAGAAGTTGCAGCAGAATAGTATCTACAAGAATAAAACCAAAATAAAACTCGTTGCAATTGCAACGAGTTTTATTTTAGTTTTAACTTTTAATCTAGTTTTGATTTGTTTAAGAGTAGTGAGCTTGTTACAACTGAAACTGAACTAAGCGCCATTGCCAGTCCAGCCAATTCTGGATTTAATATTATTCCAAACGAAATAAATACTCCAGCTGCTATAGGAATGCCTAGAGTGTTATAGATAAAAGCAAAGAAAAGATTAAGTTTGATACGATTGAAAGTTTTTTGGCTTAAGGATAAAGCGGTTACTACATCCTCTAAGTTGTTCTTTACTAATACAATATCTCCAGATTCTATAGCTATATCTGTACCAGAACCCATAGCTATTCCAAGGTTAGAAGTTGCTAGAGCTGGCGCATCATTGATACCATCACCAACAAAGGCTACTTTATATTGTTGTTGTAGGGATTTTACGTGTTCAGATTTGTCTTTCGGAGATACTTCAGCTATTACTTCATCAATCCCAACCCGTTTCGCTATAGCCTCAGCTACTCGCTGATTGTCTCCAGTAATCATGATTGTTCGGAGCCCTTTACTTTTTAATTTTTCTATAGCTTTGAATGATGTTTCTTTTGGAGCATCTTGTATTGCGATAAGGCCAATCGCTTGATTGTTAAGACCAACTATGACAACAGTTTTTGCTTCATCTTGCAGTCTTTGCATTTCTTTTGTTAAGTTTTCATCTAGTCTTATATTGTTAAGCATTTTGCTATTGCCTACAAAAGCTTTTTGATTATTGAGTATTGCAGATACTCCCTCACCTTGTGTAGCAGTAAAATCACTAATACTTTTTATTTCAATTGAGAGCTTTTTGGCATAGTCTAAAATAGCTAAGCTAAGAGGGTGTTCTGATACATTCTCCAGGCTTGCAGCCACTTCTAACACTTGCTTTTCATCACCAATAATATCAGTTACGACGGGTTTGCCAATAGTTACGGTTCCAGTTTTATCGAAAACTACAGCAGTAATATCATTAGCTGCTTCTAGAACCTCTCCACTTTTTATAAGTATTCCCATTTTGGCGCCACGACCAACCCCAACCATAAGAGCTGTTGGAGTAGCTAAACCAAGAGCGCAAGGACAAGCTATAATTATAACAGCAATAGCATATAGTAGCGCAGTTATCAGACTTGCGTTTAAGAATACATACCAAACAACAAAAGTAATTATAGATATGATAAGTACGGTTGGAACAAAGACATTAGAAATCTTGTCAGCTAATTTCTGTATAGGAGCGCGGCTGGTCTGGGCATGTTTCACTAGTTTGATTATCTGGGAGAGTAGCGTATCTTCTCCAATCTTGGTAGCTTTGAATATAAAAGTTCCATTTTTGTTGATAGTAGACCCTATTACAGAGTCACCAACCTTTTTGAGTACCGGCATGCTTTCACCAGTAAGCATAGACTCATCAAGAGCAGAATCTCCTTCTGTAATTACTCCATCTACAGCAACTTTTTGTCCAGGGCGAACACGTATAAGGTCGTTAATAGATACTTCTGACAAAGGTATTTTTACCCAGATATCTTTTTTCAATACTTCTGCATCTTTAGATTGTAATTCTAGAAGCTTTTCTATTGCACCAGAAGCTTTTCCTTTTGCGGCTTCTTCTAAGACTTGTCCGAGTAATATAAAAGTTATTACGAGAGCTGCAACTTCAAAGAAGACGGGTTGATGATTAAAAGCAGCATAAATACTATAGATATAAGCGACACCAGTCCCAATAGCTATCAGAGTATCCATATTGGCATGATGATTCAAGAATGCAGCCCAAGCGCTTTTGATAAAGGGCCAGGCTGACACTGCCATTATTCCACTAGTTAACACAAACATACTCCACGGATGCCAAGGTAGCCCAATATTAAAGAGAGGTTTAGTGATCATTTCTATTAACATTGACAGAGAAAGAATAAGGGAAAATATAAAACGGTTTTTAGTACTCATATATTTTTATATTTTAAGTTTTATTTTATAATTATTTTGCCGTGGAACATATTCATTCCGCAAGAATATTGGTATTCACCTGCATTTTTTGTATCTATTTCAATAGGAAAAGCTTCATTAATCGGTAGCTGTTCTTTGATTCCAAAGTCTGGAAAGACAACCTCGTTAAAACAATTAGAAGTATCTTTGCGGTTAAAAATAATTTTGGCTGGAATATCCTTTTGCAACACAACGATGTTAGGAGTATATCCACCACTAACTACAATTTCTACTTCCTGTGTATTATTTTTTATTTTTGCTTCAATAGCATCTGTTTTACGTTTGGAAAAGAACCACCACATTATAAATCCAATAAGTAGAAGAGCTATTATTAATATTATTATTTTATCCATATATTTTATTTTATTTTTAATTTATAAATTTTTAAGATCTCAGCTATAGCCTGATTTTCATTATTACTTTTTATTTGTTCTATAACATGAGTGTTTAGGTGATTCTCTAAGAGTAGGTTGCCTACCCCAGATAAAGCCTCTTTAATTGCTGATGTCTGAGTAATTATGTCTATACAATATTTTTCTTCATCTATCATTTTTTGTAAACCACGTATTTGGCCTTCTATAATTTTTAGCCTACGAGTAGCTTTATTTTTAATATCTTTTCGCATATTTTTATTATACCCCCATAGGGTATTCAAGTCAAGCAAAAAATATTATCAAAAACTCAAAAGGTTTTAATACTTCAAAAATATTCTGGTGCCGGATTTTATTGGATTTTAGAACTTTGTAATAATGGAGACTATATCAAACAAACAGTAAATTTGCTAAAAAGTTTTGTTTAGTCTTTGCAAAGTTCACAGTATTCATAAGTTCATTAAATTAAGCTTTATTTTTATATATATCAACCAGATATGGTAAAGCTGCTGCACTAATAATTATTATAGATCCCAAAATAATTGAAAGTGTAATTTTTTCATTAAAAACTAACGCTCCAAATATTATTGCAAATACAATTTCCAGCAACCCTATCAATCCACCAATACTCGCCTCCACGCTTTTATATCCATATACAACAAACATAAAAGCAAGCATTCCAGAAATAGCAAAACAGAACATAGCAATCCATTCTATTCCAAAAGCGGGAAATATTTGCTTTTCATTAAAAATCAAAGACAGTGGAAGGTGTGTAATAACTATTGCAACCCAGCCTATTATTGAAGTCTGAACTACACCAATATCTTTTCGTATTGATTTAGTAGAGGCAATTTCTGCTC
>JAUPVO010000048.1 GCA_030916975.1 Patescibacteria group bacterium | reverse complement strand
ATCAACAATAATATCTAGATGAAGTTCACCCATACCAGCTATAATTGTCTCATTAGTTTCTGGATCAGATGTTACACGGAAAGTAGGATCCTCTTGAGCTAATCTAGAGAGGGCCATACCAAGTTTTTCTTGATCTGCTTTTGTTTTTGGTTCGATACGCATTGAGATCACAGACTCTGGGATTTGGATTCTATCAAGAATAATAGGAGTATTCTCGTCACAAAGAGTATCAGAAGTTGTAGTATCTTTAAGTCCTACTGCCGCTGCAATATCTCCAGCATAAACCTCTTTAACTTCATCACGATCATTAGCACGCATACGCACTATACGGCCTATACGCTCTTGTTTATTTTTGGTTATGTTGTACACATAAGATCCTGCAGTAAGTACTCCAGAATATACACGCACATAAGTAAGTGAGCCCACAAAAGGATCAGCTTGTATCTTAAAAGCAAGTGCAGCTAATGGAGCCGTATCTGAAACTTCTCTTGTTATCTCTTCTCCTGTATTTGGGTCAATACCGTGTGGAGGAGCAATATCAAGTGGAGATGGTAAATACTCTACCACAGCATCCAGCACTAACTGTACACCTTTATTCTTAAGAGCTGAACCACAGAAAACTGGGAAAAGTTTACAAGCAAGCGTGGCTTTACGTGTAGCTTCTTTTAATTCTTCAATAGTAAATTCTTTACCTTCTAAGAATTGCATCATCATCTCTTCGTCTGTCTCTACTATTTTTTCAATCATGGCAGCACGACGAGCTTTAGCTTCTTCTAGATGCTCAGCTGGTATCTCTACATATCCAACATCTTTACCTTTCTCTCCTTCAAAAGTTACCATTTTCATAAGCATAAGGTCGATTATGCCAGAGAAGTTCTCTTCTGCCCCAATAGGCATCTGCATCTGAGCTGCATTCTTAGAAAGTCTATCAAGTATTGACTGGAATGATTTATCATAACTACCACCCATACGATCTAGCTTATTAACAAAACATATTCTTGGAACATTACTTTCGCTAGCATATCTCCAGTTAGTCTCAGATTGCGGCTCTACTCCAGCTACAGAGTCAAACACCACAACTGCTCCGTCTAGTACACGAAGAGATCTCTTAACTTCAATCGTAAAGTCGATGTGACCTGGTGTATCAATCACATTGAATTTGAATTTTTTATCTTTATCAAGCTTATCTGCAACTGTAGTTGGAGTCCAGAATGATGTAACGGCAGCAGAAGTAATAGTAATACCTCTCTCACGCTCTTGCTCCATCCAGTCCATAGTAGCAGCTCCTTCGTGAACTTCACCAATTTTATGTGATACTCCTGTATAAAAAAGTATACGTTCTGAAGTCGTTGTTTTACCAGCGTCAATGTGAGCTATCACACCGAAATTTCTAGTTTTGTTTAATGGAAAATCTCTTGCCATATAATTGTTGTTTTAATTTGTTATAAGAATTGTAATTTTCTTAATTAATTTTTGAATATGTTTCGTAATAAAAACTCAAAAAGTTTGAGTCTTACGAGCATATATAATAACATAAAACTAGCAGAAAATCTACTCTCACAAAACCAATTAACAAAATCCGACACCTTAAATAAAAGAAAAACTATTGCGAAGTATTGGTAGCAGTATTTTGATTTACGTTTGTATTATTGGTGCTATTTATGGAAGTCGAAGTACTTGCTGTGCTACTTGCTTCAAAAGAGGAAGATGTGGCTGTGGTGGTAGCAGTTGAAGAAGGAAGATGGTGTTCAGTTTCTGGTTTGTCACTCTTAAATCTATAAAATACCTTATTTTCAAATCTAAAATCTACATATTCAAGGTTTTTAATTCCCCCCTCTTTACTAATTTCTTCTTTTAAAAAAGAAGAATCCAATACGCTATACATATTGTCGAGCAATAATACCGGGCTTGTATTGAAGCTAAGCAAAATCTTATACCCATCTTTTGTCAGAAGTGTTACGTCAATTGGGTTTTCTGACTGCTCTATCTGCACAATATCAATCTCTTTCTGTTTTAAATTATCTATCATATCTTCTAAAAACACTTTCTGATCATAATTAAAATCAAAATTGGTATTAGAGTCAGAAGAACTAGAAGAGTTCGGAGAACTAAATAAGCTACTTCTAACTATGGATGGTAATATAATATTCCTTTCAACTTTTTGTTTAGTCTCTATGTTATCAGCTGGACCAAATATCCTTTGCCAATTAAATACTTTATATATACTAAATCCAAGCAAAACAAGAATAAGTAGATATATCAAATAGTTCAAAAATCTCTGAAAGCCTTCAGAATAATATATATTTTTATTCTTTCTTGAATGTTTACTTTTGGCCATTTTTACCCATAACAGTTTTACCTTGCATATAAGGTACCAAAACCTCCGGAATAGTTACAGTTCCGTCAGAATTCTGATAATTTTCTATAATAGCCGTTATAAGTCTTGGGGTTGCTGCTGCCGTATTGTTAAGTGAGTGAGCAAATTTCATCTTGCCATCATTATCACGATATCTAATATTTAATCTTCTGGCTTGATAGTCATGGAAATAACTCGCGGAATGAGTTTCTCTGTATTTATTTTGTGATGGCATCCAAACCTCTATATCATACTTCTTAACCTGTCCTTGTCCAAGATCCCCAGTACAATTAATTACTGTGTGATAAGGTAAGCCCAGCTCTTCCATCATCTCTTCGCTATTACGAGTTATCTCCTCATGGAGTCTTACACTCTCTTCGTGAGAGGCTCTACACAAGACTACTTGTTCCACTTTATAAAATTCGTGAACGCGTACCAAACCTTTCACATCTTTACCGTGTGATCCCGCTTCTTTACGAAAACATGGGCTCCAAACTATGTATTTAAGTGGATTATCTAAATTATCCAGAACCTCATCACTGTGATAATACATAGTAGAAACTTCCCCAGTCCCAGCAAAATATTCATTGCCATCACTGTATAGATCTTCTTCACCTTGAGGAAGATACCCTGTACCCACAAGAGCTTCTTTGCGCACAAGAGATGGTACTAGCATTGGAGTGAAACCTTTTTTACTCCAACGATCCATAGCATATTGCCATACTGCCATCTCGAGAAGAGCTGCATCATTTTTCAAAAAATAACCCCTAAAACCAGCAGTTTTAGTTCCCCTTTCAAAATCTACCATATTCGCTAGCTCCATGATCTCTATATGATCTTTTGGAGTAAAATCAAACTCTTTAACATCTCCCCACTTTCTGATTTCTACATTATCTTCATCGCTATTACCTTCTGGGACAGACATGTCAGGGATATTAGGAACTTGCAACATGAGTTCTCTCCATTTTTTCATTGTTTCTGATAGTTTTTCTTCTTTATTTTTGAGTTCAGATTTTAAATCAGTCATTGTTCTGATAATCTGCTCTTTGAGTTCTGGAGTGGCTCCCATAATATCTTCGCTAGCTTTATTTTGTTTCGATCTTAATTCTTCAACTTGCTGACCTATTGCAACTCTATCAGCTTCAACAGCAATCAAATCTTCTACATTAAAATTAATCCTCTTTTTCTTGGCTGCAAGAGCTACTAAATCTTTATTTTCTTTTATAAACTTAATATCTAACATATATAATATTCCAATATTTATTCCCCATTATATCACATAAAATTAATATTATTAGATGCTTTATCTAATAATATTAATTTATTCTATAGAGAAATTATTTCTGTTCTGTAATTACTACTTCTTTGTGACCATCCTCGTGAGTCAAAAGCAAATCATTAACTCCGTCTCCGTTTACATCTTTAAGTACTACGTTAACTGGGTTACGGTTTACTGCTGGTGTTACAATTCGTTTTGGGGCAGCGGCAGTTTCTTCAAGAGCATAACTAGTAATACTAGCGGCCAGCATCAAAGAGACAATAACAAAAGCCGCAACCTCAATATCATGAACAAATATTTCTTGCCAATTAATCTTTTTCATATATTAATTATACACTTTGCTCATATAAAATCAACATATTTTTTAACAAAAACTAATTTTTAACTTTTGACAACTTTATTATCTTGCAAAACCCATTTGTTTTCTGACTTTACCAAGAACTTCCAAGTGGCTACAAATAGAAATACTGGTGCAACTAAAGGGTAAATAAAAAGATAAACTATAAAATTAAAAACAAAAGGTCTTTTGTCTTCTGTTATACCTTTAGCAGTAACAAAAACTATAGCCAAAATAGTTAAAATAAAAATAGATTGAACAAAAAGTATGTCAGTCGTAATATAAAATGGGTCAAATTGTTCTGGTATAATATTGGGCATATGCCAGCCTAAAGCAAAATAATTCTGAATGTTTATATAGATCAGCTGCAACGTTCTAATCACAGTAAAAGAAACAGCGTATAGAACATAAAATACAAAAATCACTCCAAAAGGTAATGTGAACAGACCAAAGTTTCCATATTTTTTATTAAAAAGCATATCCTTATTGTCCCAAGTATTCTCTAAAAATCCTCTTATCCATCTCACTCTCTGCTTTATTAATCCCCTTAAAGTATCTGGTCCCACTGTATAAACATAAGCTTTGTGGGCATTAGCTATTCTATATCCAGCTCTTTGCATTCTAATTGTCATCTCAAAATCTTCCGCATTATGGGCTTTTTTATAATTACCAAGCTCCTCAAAAACTCTTTTCCTAAAAACAGAAAAAGGTCCCGGCATAACTTGCATAGCATCTACAGAGCTGTAGGCTTTTCTCCAGAATACTGATAATAAATATTCTATGACTTGAGCTCTCTGCCAGAAAGTTTTTACATCACGAAGCTGCATACAGCTAGCGAGCGCCATGATTTGATCATCTTTAAAATATTGCGCAGCTACCAGCATGGCCCTTTTATCTAGAGTAGAATCAACATCAAGGCAGGCAACCAATTCTGTATTTACATGCTCAAGACCAGCATTCATAGCATTGTGTTTACCCTGTTTTAGTTCAAAAATATACTTTATTCTATTATCTTTTGATTGAAGATCTTCAATTATTTCTTTGGTATTATCAGAACTATTATTATCCAAATAAAAAATAGTTATTTTATCTTTTGGATAATCTAAAGTCTGAATAGACTCGATAGTTGTTTTGATGTGAACTCCTTCATTCCAACCAGGCAAGAGAAAAGTAACTGAGGGGAAAAAATCAGGATGAAAATCATCTTCTTCCTCTTTCATTTTTTTCTTATTAGAAAAGAAATTGTAAAGCATGAACACTTGAAAATATAAAGATAGGAAGATAAAAGGGTATAAAAATATCTCGAAAAATCTATCTATATTTGCAAACATCATACTAATTACTGTTAGTATTAGATTTTAAATATTTTGATATATTGCTAGATGTTGTGGCTTTTGTAGTAGAAGCTTGTGTACTTGTCGCATCAGTTGAAGTGGCTATTTTAAGCGTGTCAGGAAGAAGCTTCTTAAGTTCTGTCAAATCTTTATATCCATAATAAGCTTTATCTTCTACCACCAATATAGGGAAAGTTGATGTAGCTTTGATATCATATATGGTTTTTAGGGTTTGTACTGGCATCAAATCCAAATCTGAATCAAAAGTATAAACTCTAAGTTCAGGATAAATCTTACGGAGCTCTGCAAGTACAACAGCTTGTTTACCACAATCAGGACAATCTAGCTTGCTTGGATACATGTATATAACAAAAATTGGTTTTTTAGCTTTACCACATTTATCTGCTATTTTTTTGCCAACTATATAATCTTTGATTTGCAAAAGTGAATAATACTTTTTAAGATATTGAACTCTATTATTATCATTGCCGAGCTCTCCTTCAGCATAAGTTAATCTATCCCCAAGCTCACCAATCTGACCAGCTACTGGATTAAAATTATCTTCTGTGCAAGATATTTCTTTTAAGAGGAACTGGGTTTCGTTAGATAATATGTCTATGGCTATATTGTCTCCTATACTATTGATAGAATTAATTTTTTTATCATTAAAAAAATTAGAAACGTAAAAAGCTGTAACAAAGATAGAGATCGTTATTATAAAAGATATCAAGTATCTGCTATAGTCTATTTTCATAATACTTGGTGGGAGCCACTTGTCAGATTCGAACTGACGACCGACGGTTTACAAAACCGTTGCTCTACCAACTGAGCTAAAGTGGCAATCTGTAAAAAGGATTATATCATAAATCTTTTTTGGAATCAATCTCTTTTTTGAATTCTTTGAGATCTTTCCAGAAAAATTTAACATAACTTTTATTGGATACAGATTTTTCCAAAAATCTATTAATCATTCTAGCATAGGCCGAGTCGAATCTATTAATAACCCAATTCACAGCTTTGATAAAAATAAATTCTATATAATGAATAATAAAACTAAAAGCTTTAGCTAGTCTTTTAAAATAGTATTTGTAAGTTGCTCTCATTGAATTCCTAAATACAGAATAAGAATTATATCCAGCATTAATAGAATACTCTTTAGAGGAAAGATAAATGTAATTTTGTAAAACCACAAAAGATACGTATGCTATTAATACAAATATTAAAAATAGATAGATATATAGCAACATGTATTTTAAAAGTTAGACAAATTAAATAGAAAATCTATTCATTTGTACTAATTTTAAATTCTCTCCGAATTTTTGTATATGTTGATTAATAAGTTCTTGCACTGTGACTTCTCCATCTTTTACATAAGCCTGAGCCAACATCTCTTCAATACTCTCTGGGTTCATGGCTGCAGCGTGCATAGCTATATTATCTGCCAAAATCACAAATTCTGGATTCTTAGCAACGAAATCAGTCTCACATCCAAGCACTACTTGCGCTCCCATTATTCTGGTATTGTGAACATAAGATCCTATTGCTCCAGCAGCAATCTCTCGATCTGCTTTTTTTTCTGCCTGAGAAGCAGACATTTCTTTTAGTTTTTCTCTAGCTTTTTCAACATCTCCCCCAACTTCGTCCAAAGCTTTTTTGATTTGAGAGAATGATAAACCAGTCTCTTCACGTAATTGTTTAATTGTATCCATATATTCTAGAATTTAAATAAGTTTTAAGTGAATTAATACTAATAACAGTATAACATTTATTAGTTAAGATAAAAAACTATTTATTAAAAATTGTTTTAATGCTCTCAAGTAAAGCACGAACAACTTGAGGAGCTGCTTCGTTAATTACTATAGGATAATCAATGACTTTATTATCACAGTCAGTGTTGCAAAGAGCCACTACAGGAATATTCATTCTAATGGCTTCATCAACACACATAGATTCTTTTTTAGAATCAACGATAATAAGAGCTCCTGGCAAACCTTCTAAGTTAGTAAGTCCTCCAAAGTTCCTATCTAATCTTTCAATATCTTTTTGTATTAAAAGTTGCTCTTTTTTGGTGTAGACGCTAAGCTCTCCATTCTCTTTCTTTTTTAACAGATCATGAAGCTTCTCTATTCTTTTTCTGATCTGTGGATAATTAGTAAAAGTTCCACCGATATATCTATCCGCTATATAAGGTTGTCCAACAGCTAAAGATATTTCTTTTACAATTTGTTTCATTTCTGGTTTGCTACCAACGAAAACAACTTGTTTATTAGCGTCTAAAACAGTTTTTAGGAATTTAACAGCTTCATCAATCTGAGCTTCTGTTTTTTCCAAATCAATAAAATCTACTCCATTAGTAGAGGACTTTACAAAAGGTTTTGCTGATGGATGTCTTCTTGTACGAGTATACCCATAATGCGCACCTACTTTCATTAATTCACTTGTATTCATATTTGACATGAGCGGTATTTTAACATTTTTTAATGTTTTTTGCAACAGTCTATTCCTTTATAAAATAAAAATTAAATGATATAATTCTCTAATTAAAAGCCCAGGTGGCGGAACTGGTAGACGCACTACCTTGAGGTGGTAGCGAGAATTATCTCGTGCAGGTTCAACTCCTGTCTTGGGCACCAGAAAAAAGTATATGTTAAATGACATTAAACAAATAAAAGGGTCTTTACTTGTTTTTCTCTCATCGATACTTTTTGGCAGTTATGGAATATGGTCAGTGCTTGTTGGTAAAGACTTCGGTATATTTTTCCAAGGATATATAAGAGCTCTTATTGTGCTCGCATTCTTAATACCGATTTGTATTTATTTTAAGAGTTGGGTAAAAATTGAAAAGGGTGATTATAAACCTCTCACTATTTTTTCTTTGTTTGTTGTTTTTACTCAGGCTCCACTATATTACGCTTTTCAAAACTCTGGGGTAGGTATAGCTAGTTTAGTTTTCTTTACCACATATTTAATTATTCAATATATCTTTGGCTATTTATATTTGGCAGAAAAAATTGATAAGATAAAAATTGTTTCATTTATACTTGCTATCGTAGGACTTCTTTTTGTTTTTAATACATCTGTTGGGGTCTTTTCTTTATTTGCACTTTTAATGGCCTCCTTAAATGGAGTT
>JAUPVO010000047.1 GCA_030916975.1 Patescibacteria group bacterium | reverse complement strand
CTGATACATCTTAATATTAACTTAAACTGTCACAAACAGATCATTCTCACCAAATCTAATCAACTCCTTATCTGGCTCTTAAGACCTATATCCAAATGCCATAATAGCGACTGGGACATCATCTTCTTTCAAATTAAAAAATTCTCTGTAAGCTGCTTGATCAAATCCTTCCATAGGACAAGAATCAATTTTAAGTTCAGCACAAGCAGCCAAAGCAAAACCAAGAGCTAGATACGCTTGATCAGCCGCAATCCTTAACTTCTTTTCCTCATCTGCATACTTTATACCAAAAAAAGCTCTAGCGCCAGCTTCAAATTTAATTCTGTCAAACAAGCCATCTCTTTTCTTAAGAAGCTCTGCATATTCACCAATACGTGTCTGTATATCAGTTCTAGCTACAAATACCAAAAGATGAGAACAGACTTCTATTTGCCTCTGATTAAAACTAATACTTGTTAATTTTGATTTCATTTTCTGATCTTCTACAACTATTACCTTAAATGGTTGCAGGCCATAAGAACTCGGACTAAGTCTTATAGCATCTTTGATTTTCTGAATATCTTCTTTTGAAACTTTTTTGTTAGTATCAAAATCTCTGGTGGCAAATCTCCACTCTAAATTAGTTAAAAATGACATATACAACACAGATTATAGCATATAATGTAAAGATATCCACAGTAAATTCACAAGATATTCACTATTTTTCAAGTATTTAATGTATAATTTAAACTATAGAATAACTTATATTATTTATTACAATAAAAACAAAACTTTATGTTAAAAGAGAAAAAAACTTTTTTTGAGAGGTTGTCTGGAGCAATCACCGTAGAAGACCAAGATGAGCCAATTGAAATAGAAGCTTCTTACGAAGATTATGAGGACGAAGGACGCAAAAGTCCTCTTGTAAAAGAAGACTCTAGATCCAGAAGACAGTCCATGGAAGAGTATGATGAAGAGGAAGAAGAGGAAGGAGAATTATCAGTAGACGTATATCAGACTGAGACAGATCTTATAATAGAAGCTATGGTAGCCGGAGTAAAACCAGACGATCTTCATCTTTCTATTACTCGCGATATGGTTACAATCAAAGGTAAAAGAGATGGCAACAATAATGTTGACGAAAACGACTACTTCTATCGTGAGTTATACTGGGGTAATTTCTCTCGTACAATACTACTACCACACGAAATCGACATAGAAGGAGCAGAGGCGGTAGAAAAGCATGGTCTTCTTATAATCAGAATGCCAAAACTAGACAAAGGTAGAGCTGCAAAATTAAAAGTAAAATCAATATAAGTTTAAATAACCTCGCTTCAAGCGAGGTTATTTTTTGATATAAAATATATATTCTTGATTACCATCTCCTCCCAGTATACTGGACTTGAATACATCGATAACAGAAAGATTGTTATTTTCAAATTCCTTCACTCTTTCTTTTATGGTCTGATCGACAACTTCTTCACTGTTAACAATACCATTTTTACCAATATTACTTTTCCCAACTTCAAACTGTGGCTTAAAAAGTATTATTCCATATCCTTTATTTTTTATATACTCTAATATTTGAGGTATTATAAGTGAAAGAGAAATAAAAGATACATCACAAACAATAATATCAAAACCCCCTTCCGCTTTAATATTTTTAAAATATTCTAGATTGTAAGTGTTTCTAATATCAGTATTCTCAAAAAGTTTAACTCTGGCTTTATTCTCTCTCAGAAGTTCTTTATTAAACTGATACTGCCCAACATCAACAGCAACAACTTCTTTGATACCATTTTGTAATAAGTAATCAGTAAATCCTCCAGTAGAAGACCCGATATCTAAAGCTGTTTTATTATTAATTTCCAAAATTTCTCTTTTTTCCTCTTCCTTATATTTATCTCTTAAAACTTCATAAGCATCTTCTAATTTGCGTCCAGCTCTGGATACATAATTATAGTCTTCTATAATTACCACGTCATTAACTTTCACTTTATATGATGCTTTGTTATTAACAATACCATTAACATTTACTCTGTCTTCATCAATTAGAAGCTTGGCTCTAGAGCGAGTGATTTTAAACTTATCTTTAATGTATTCATCTAACCTAATATCGTCTTTCATCATCTTCAAATAGAATAATTAATTACTCCACCCTTTTTTGATAATTGCATTCTTAGCTGCTTCTATCTCGGCTAGCTGTTTACTATTACCTTTACCTTCTGCGATTAACTTATCATCAAAATATATTCCAACTGTAAATATTTTGTTATGATCCGGACCACTTTCTTGAAGAAGTTTATAAATCGGAGTAATTTGGATTTTCTCTTGTGCCATCTCTTGCACAAAAGATTTAGCATCCTTGAACAGATTATTTTTTACTATATCTTCTGTATATGGAAGTAATGTTTTTACTACAAAATCTTCACAAGCTAAATAGCCTAAATCAAGATAAATTGCTCCAAGTACTGCCTCATAAGTATCTGCAAGGATAGATAGCCTGGCTCTACTCTCTTTATCTCTGGATTCTCCTTTGGAGAGCTGAAGATAATTATTGAATCCCAGACCTTTTGAAACATCACCAAGGGCGTGAGTATTAACCAAAGCTGACCTGTAGGAAGTCAAATCTCCTTCTGGCCTATCTGGATACTTATTATATAAAAAATCAGTTACTATCAATTCAAGCACGGCATCTCCCAAGAACTCAAGTCTCTCATTGTGTCCAAGATGGAATTTTGGATTCTCATTAATAAAACTCCTATGAACAAAAGCTTGCTCATAAAGCAAAATATTATTAGGTACAATACCTATCTTATTTAAAAAGTCTTGCATATACTATTTGTAATATAAAACTACTAAATCTGATCACTTTTCTGATTGCCTTCTTCCTGTTGCTGCTTTTTGGACTTACCAGCTTTATCTGGCTCACCAAGTTCTTTATACACAGCACCCAATACTCCATTTACGAATTTACCACTTTTGTCACCACCAAACTCTTTAGCGATCTCAATAGCTTCATCAATCGCCACTTTAGGCGGAACACCAATTCTATCTCCAAAAAGAAGCTCGGTTAAGCCGATACGAAGTATGTTACGATCTATTACGTTGATTTTATCAAGTGGCCAATCAGGCGCAGCTTTAGTTATAAGCTGATCTACCGTGATTAACCTATCATAAACCAACACAGACAAATCATTTAAAAATTTATTTTCTAATTCTTTCTCTTTTACTTCAGGCTTGGCTTCATTTTCAACAAGATCAACATTATTATCCATATCTTGATCGGTTGTATTTGAAGTTAAATTCCTATTAACTACATTTTTGATATTGGCCAAGGACTCATTCAGAGAACTATTAATATCAAGCTCATACATAGCCTGCATTAATATTTTTCTGGAATCATGTCTATTGCTCATAGTTTTGAATTAGAATATTTTTATTTAAAAAGATCTTTAATAATATTGTCTTGAGTTATTTTGTAGAAGTGGCTTTTACTACTACATTTTTACCTTTGTAATTGCCACATGCGTCACAGACTCTGTGAGGACGCACTACTGCTCCACAATTCTCACAAGCTGAGAGGTTAAGAGCTTTTAGAGCGTGATGTGAGCGGCGATTGGCTGTATGCGCTCTTGTATGTCTCATTCTTACTACCATATTTGTGTATTTTGATTAAATTATCCTAAACATTATACTATAAAATAGCCCTTCTTGCAATACTGAACTAATTTAACCCTATTTCAAATACTTCTCTATATTATCTTTATGTTTTTCATAAGTTTTAGCATAATACATTTTTCCATCATTACCAGTTATATAGTATAAATACTCAGTATTTACTGGATGTCTAACGGCTTCAATCGCATTTAATCCAGGATTATTAATTGGAATCAGTGGCAATTCTATAGTCTTGTAAGTTTCCATAGCCACGTCAACTTGAAGTGGCATACCTATTCTCTGTCTTTCTTGCAGTATTCCTGCAACTATTTTCATGTCTTCTACAGTTTTAGCTTCTCCTTCTACAATAGAAGCTAGCACCAAATCTTGATGACTAATCTGACCCACTCTATTATCAAATTCTTGTAACATTTTATCAACTATATTCTTAACCGTCATACCTTTTACAAAGAAATAAGTCTCTGGGAAAAGTCTACCTTGGAGATTCTCACTATATTCTATAAACTCATCTTTATTCAAATCTAAATCTTTTTGTAATTTGTTAGCCATTTCTTCATTAGTAAAACCTTCTGGAAAAGTTATGGGTGTACCGGACCTGTCTGGACCTTTTACAAACTTATTGACCACTTCTAATAGATTGTAGGACTTGTCAGAGAAATTATACTCGCCATAAGAGATTAGATGATTATTACCCTTTTTAATTGTGTAAAGGACTTTAAATAAAGTTGGAGACCTGACTATGTCCTCAGCATACAACTTATCAGCAACTTTTATTAGAGTTTCTCCTTTTTGAACTTGAAAAACTGAATGAGAATCAAGCCGGGCTTGCAACAAGAAATTAACATAAATATAAACTATGATAGCAAATATAAATAATATAATTATTTTGAATAATTTTGTCATAAGTTATCGTAACATAAACTATTTTATCACAAGATTACAAATATTGTATCTTTACTAACCTTTAATTATCTGGGTAAATTATTTGGTGCTTGATTGGTTATACTGTCTATACGCTTTATTCCTGGCGTAGTAGATACGGTGCCTGGTAAATGCCACAAACTAGCTAACTCTTCAAGATTAATAATAAAAACTTCATCAGGATGTGGATGTTCAAATGGATGCACAAACCCTTCATACATTAACCTAAACATTTTTCTATATCCCATATCTTTATTAAAAAGATATACATCAGAAAAATGATCTACTCCCCAAAGTCCTCCACCTGGAAGGAAAAAGAAGATTCTAGAAAACCATTTAGAGCTTTTTGATCTACTTTGAATATGTGGATAAAATCCCTCCCTTTCTATATACGACTCAAAAAGCTCTTCTCCTCTCCAAGGAGTTCTCCTTTTCTTTGTGTTTTCCCAAGAATAATCATATGGATCACTTGGGCTTGGTGCAAATCCATTATTAATTGGGCCTGGACCAGCATACTGTTTAAAAGTAGACAATAGTGACTGCACATTCTGACCAATATTAGCTACATCACTCTTAGCCAAATACATAACTCTCATAGTTGTTCTTAGTAAAGGTTTTGATAGCTTTCTGTTGATTATTTTCAATTCTTCTTGTTCTTCATAACTAATCTCAGGTTCTTTTTTCTCTTCTAACTTTACTTCGATGTCTTTACCATATGTAAGGGGCACCTCTTCTGTTGTGCCATCTTCCTTTTTAATATTTTTTGTTTTTTCATTACCATAATCATCAATGACAACTTCACCTTTCTTATGTCCTTCTTTTATCCTGTTCCTAATTTGCTTCCTTCTCTCATTAGCTAAGTCTTTAAGACTAAACTCTTCATGAGTTGTGGATGAATAATAGGTCTTTGGAAAATGTTTACCATTAAATCTGTCTTCATCTTGAACAATTAACTGGTAATAAGCGTACTCTCCTTTACGCATAGAACCGAGCCATTCTAGCACAGGTGTAAGAGGGTCATGTTCAAATTCTTCTTTAGGGTCTTTATCTTGCTTGTAATCAACGTAAGTTTTGAGCATTCTGAAATCAGCTGGCATTTTTAAATCATCATCCTCAAAAGTGTCTCTTTCTTTGCCTGGTAGTTTTGGTAAAGTAAAACTTTCTTTTAATTTGTTAGTTAATCCCCATACAGAAACCACTTTACTTCTATGTTCGTAGAAGATGGAAGAGATGTAATCTTCAGACTCTAACATCTGTATGCCTGGGTACTGCGAATAAAAATTATTCTTAATCAGTTGAGAGAACTTTTTCTCACATCTAACGAAGAATTTCACATCTCCTTCTAACGAAGCTATCTCCAAAGAGAAAAAAGTTGGTACTGCTCCTTTCCAGTTTCTATTATACCAATTACCAACTCCGCCCCCCTGCAAAAAAGCATTAGCTATAATCTCCATAGCCTCTGGAGACTTAAAAATCTCTCTTGGAAGTTTTATCTCAAACATAACAAAATCCATATCATTCAAAAACTTCTGAGCAACATACATACTCCAAAACTTCCAAATCCACACAACTATTAACAAGAAAGTAAGTAAGATGATTAAAAATAGAATTATATCAACTACTATTTGCATATATAGCTAGTATTATAACACGAAAGAAGGGCAGCAAAGCTGCCCTTCTTTCGTGTTATTTGTGGATTAAGATTCTATATGTCTGCTCTATTTATTATCGTAATACCCGCCTGATAGCTTCTTAAAATATTTTGGATTATTAAGATTAACCATTATTGTATTTTCTTTTACCTCCCTCATATCTGAAACTTTTCTAATGATATCGTCTTTGTACATCTTCTCTCCATTCTCCTCTATTACTCTTTTGATAATATCTTTCACAGTTCCACCAACTTGACCCCATTCTTTAAGGCCATACATCCCTCTTCCTACGAGCGTAAATCTTTTATCTTTGATAAGTTCATTGTGACAAGTTGCAACATGAGCCCTTTTATTAAAAGTTGTATTGATAGCATGAGCCACATCACGAAAATGCATAGGCTTACCTTCTTTTCTAAGAATTAAATAAGCGTAGTCCTTAATTCCTCTAGCTTTAACATTGGAGCTAGATACGTGCCCCCACTCATTTAAAGGGTTCTTTGATACTACTTTTGATAATTCTAAATACCTATCTATAACTTTTTTATTATGTTTATAATCCTCAGCAAGTTCAGTTAACAAAGACACAAATCTAGTAAGAACCACTTCTTCTGTTACCAATTCTTCTTTTGGCATAGAAGTATGCAAGTTCTTAAGAGACTCATGTATATGTTTTGCTATGTCTTTGTCTACACTCCAAGAATGATGAAATTCGTCATCTTCTTTGTGTTTGGTGAATTTGTGGCTGGCTAAGCTCATATAAAAATTCATGTGGTTGTGAATCACTTTATCATTAGAGATGTGATTCATCAAAATATTTTCTGGTACTAATATACCAAGATTCTTAACTACGTTAGCAAGTTCATCAAAAACTACCTCATGCTCTCCGAATTCTTTTGATTTTCTGATGGTACCTAATGCAAAATTCTCAATCTGACGAACTCTCTCTCTGGTTATTCCATATTCTCTTCCTATAGACTCTAAAGTTTTTCTGTCTTCATTCTCAAGCCCATAACGCTTAACAATAACCTCTTTAGTGCGAGGGTTCAAAGAATTTAACAATTTTTTTGATACAGCTTTTGGCTTAAAACTAAGTTGTACTTGCGACATATGTTTGTAATTTTATTGTTTATTTTATTTAAAAATTATTTGTAAATATTTTTATAAATTGTTCTAGAACTATTTCCAAAGACTATTCGAATCTATTATTTATAGTAAAAAATTCAAATACAACACTTTTCACAATATTACAAATATCCTTTAAAATCTATCTATAATTGCATTAGATATTTAGATTTACTATATTATACTACAAATCCTTTTTTTAGTCAAACCCAGATAAAATAGTTGTCAACATGTGATAGTTATGACCCCAAAAATAGAGAGAGATATCTCCAAATTAAGTATTAAACTAAAACCTTTCAGCAAAAAATCTAGCAAGTTCATCAATCTTAACTCTTTCTTGCTTCATGCTATCTCTATCTCTAACTGTAACTGTATTATGTTTATCTGAACTCTCATCGAGAGTATCAAAGTCTACAGTCACACAATAAGGAGTTCCAATCTCATCTTGTCTTCTGTATCTTTTTCCAACACTTCCAGACTCGTCATATTCTGTCATGAACTTTTTATTTAGGTTTTTCCAGATTTCTCTCGATTTGGTTTGAAGGGCTTCTTTTTTAGATAAAGGGAATACTGCAACCTTAATGGGAGACAATCTCTTATCTAACTTCATCACAATTCTACTCTCGCCATCTTGGAGCTCTTCTCTCTCGTAAGCGTTATCAACAAAAGCTAACATCATTCGTGCCACTCCAACCGATGTCTCCATAATATGTGGAATAAATCTTTCTTTACTAGCCTCATCGAAATAACTAAGGTCAGCTCCTGAGAACTTACTATGCTGACTCAAATCCCAGTCCCCTCTCTGATGAACTCCTTCTAGCTCCTTGAATGAATCCCCTAACATACTATACTTATATTCTATATCATAAGCATCACTGGCATAGTGAGCCAATTTCTCATGTTTATACCATCTCAAATTATCTTCTTTTATACCGTAATCAAGATAAAACTTCCACCTGTAATCTTTCCAGGCCTCAAAATATGCAGAAGCAGCTTCTCCGTTCTCTGCTTTTGGATTAAAAAAGTATTGCATTTCCATCTGCTCAAATTCTCTAGTTCTAAAAATAAACTGTTTAGCTTGTATTTCATTACGAAAAGCTTTACCTATTTGTGCCATACCAAAAGGAAGCTTAGGATGAAGTGAATCGACCGTATTCTTATATTCAAGATAGATGCCTCCGCAAGTTTCTGGCCTAAGATATACAACATTATCTTCTGACAAAGTGTCTACTGGGGACCCTAGATTACTCTTAACCATAAGAGAAAACACTTTGGCCTCAGTTAAATCACTAGACCCACAATTCTGACAGAAGAGTTTATTCTCTGATCTTAATTTGTCTAGTTCGAAATTAATAAACTCAATTGATTGTTTGTCTGCGCTTATTCCAAACTCTTCAAGAACATGATCTGCTCTCATTCTGGTTTTACATTTTCGACAATCGATTTGTGGATCATTGAAACCATCAACATGTCCAGAAGCTTTCCAGGTTGTAGGATGCATAAAAATAGCTGAATCGAGCGCAAGCACATCATCTCTCTCTTGTATCATCGACTTCATCCATGCATCCTTAATATTCTTGATAAGAAGATAGCCGTAATGTCCATAATCATATACTCCTGCAAAACCTCCATATATCTCAGATGAAGGAAAAACAAATCCTCTGGACTTCAGAAAAGAGACTATTTCTTCTTGTCTATTTTTAAAATTTTGACTACTCATTTAAAATATTTTATCACAAAAAATAAAAAACTGATAATTAATACCAGTTTTTTATTTAACTTTATGTTTATGTCTTATATTTATAATAACTTCTAAATATTTAACTTAATTTTAATTTACAAACCAAACTTTAGAATCAAATATATTCCCTATAAATATAAATATTGACCAAATAGATAAAAGTATAAATAGACCTACTATACCCCACAACATGTGAGCTTTACCTTTTTGTACTTCATCTGGATTAGTTGTTCTATTAATCAAAAATCTAAACATTCCAAAGACGAACAGAGCAAATGATACAGAGGTTGCAATAGTCAATATTGGATTAATTATATTAACAAGAATACTATCTTGTATTTTTGCTACTTCTGGATTATTAACTACTCCAGTAATATTGCCGCCCGTAATCTTATCCATAGTAATGGTAAGTTTGTTTAGAACTAGTAAGTTCTAACATTAAATGGCACACCAGGGGTTGGAATATCTCCACCAACTCCTATACCAAGATTAGCTGACATGAAGGTAATAATACCCCAGATTCCAACCATAACAGCCAAAGCTAATATACCAAAACCTATAAATCTAAGTCCTTCCTTATGGGCATCAGCTCCTTTACCTGGCATCAAATAATTAATAATACCGACAAAGAAAAATATAAGAGCAATAACTATAAGAGTACCGTAAAGTCCGACTGAGATATCCTTAATAGCAAGAACTATATTCTTAAACATAGATCCAACTCCAGAACTTCCGGAACCTACTTGAGAAGAAGGAATTAATGGTGCTGTAAGAACTTGCATTTGTTGAGCAGAAGCTATGCTAGATAACATAGCAATAGCGACTGCGTATGATGTTAATAATGTTTTTTTCATAATTTAAATTAAAAATTTATTTAAATATAAGTCTTAAATCTTATATACTATTAATTATAATGTTAATAATGTTCAGTTGCAATAAGTTTTTGCACAACAAAAACTTATTGCAATCTCATTCTACTTACAAAATTTAACATTAGAAGACCCTGATACTGAGCAACTTCCACTAATACACTCAGAATCTTGTGTACAATTTGATCCATTTGGTTTCTTAACTAGACTGTTGTTAGAAGGAGAATTGGAGGAAGAATTAGAATTATTAATACTCACACTTGGTGCGGTAATTGTGGTTTTGTTACCATTTGGTAAAACTGTTTGCATAAAAGCAATAATGCCCCAAATAGAAAATATAACAAAAAGTCCCACTATACTCCACCCCAATTGATTACGAGCGTCTTTCAAAGAACTTCCGTCCCCTCCCTTTGATCTAACAAAAATAAATCTAGTAACTGCCAACAAGAAAGCTGCCACAGAAGCTGTGATAAGAAGCCCGGCTATAGATCCTCCTATTATATCAGACCAGGTATTTATATAAGTTTTAAACGTATCCATATATATTTATATTATATTTTGTTAATTAGCTTTACAGCTACCGTATTGACTAAAAGTATTGTCTGTGATATCGCAAGATAAATTAGTTGCGCACGATCCTGATTTGCAAGGCTCTCCTACGATACCATTATTACAATACAAAACTATACCATTAGCATCAACAGCTCCAGCTCCATTAAAACAGTTACTCCCTGAACCAGATGAAGAAACAGTATTACCTGTTATACTGCCACCATTCGAATTGTTTGAACTAGAAGAACAGGAGCCAAAAGAACATGATCCCGAAGAACATTGACTGGAGATATTACAAGTACATCCATTAGGCCTACCACTGGATGAGGCGCAGCTTGTTGACCCAACAACATAATCGGTGGTAGATCTACCAACTACTCCCGTACAATTATCCTGAACTACTTGACCTGGTACTGGAGAAGGTTTAGGAGAACATCCTCCGATTCCTATACCGAGATTAGCTGCGAGAAAATATGATATACCCCACACAGCCACCATCACGAACAGGGCGAATACACTCCACCAGAGCATATTGCCAGCTTGTTTCATTCCATCAGCATTACCTTGATTCCTTTTAAGGATAAAATTAATTACAGTTAAAAGAAAAGCTATGAAAGCTAAAGTCATCATAAGTCCCGATATCAAAACCAGTATGCTTCCTGTACCAATTATTAACGAAGTTAAAGTATTTAACATAAAATTATTATTCGATTATTTATATTATCTTGGCACACAGCCACTCAATGTGTCTGTCTTACACTCTGAATGAGCTAAACATTCCGAGTTATTATATTGATAACATCCTTGTAATTGGCCGCTTGAATTAAATGTTGAGCCTTGATTAGAATTGGTACCGGTTGTTGACTTGTTATAAGATCCTCCAAAATTAGTCTGTGGACGATCTGCATTTCTTTTGTTAGCATCTGAACCGAGTATATTAACTGCTAAGAAGTTAACTATACCCCACACAGCCACCATCACGAACAGGGCGAATACACTCCACCAGAGCATATTGCCAGCTTGTTTCATTCCGTTGGCGTCACCTTTACTTCTTTTAAAGATAAAATTGATTATAGCTAACAAAAATCCAATGAAAGCCAAAGTCATCAAAATAGTACTAATGCCTCCACCTAATAAATCCGCGATTCTATTAATTAAATTTGTAATTGAGTCTAACATATATTTTCTCTAGTATTTATTATTTATCCAAAAACACTAGAAACTGTGTTGGTTATAAGTGATATCATAAACTGAGCTGACAGAACCAAAACTATAGCAAGCAAAGATCTGAATATCCACTTTTTACCTTTTCCTAGATTATTTGGATTCTCTTGTGTCGTTAATAAGTACAAAACTCCCCTTATAACTCCAAGCACCGCCCCTACTATTATCAAAAATACAAATATATTAGCCAGCCCTAATACAATGCTTTGTACTGTCGTATCTTTTAATGGATTAGGGAAATACCCTTCTGTACTAGATGACTGTGCCGCTGCTCTCTCTATAATAGTATAACTAGCAGCTGAACTTGTCTTTACTGTATTCTCTATTTTATCTATTTCTTTAAAACCGATACCAGCAAGTATGGCTTTAATTATAAAAAAGGCTCCTACAACAAATATAGTTCCCCATAAAAGATAAACACCTCTTTTTTTGGCTAATTGTATAGCGCCAGGATTTTCTCCTCCTTCACCAATCTGATTAAGTAATGGCAGCGCTATCATAAAAATACCAAAAATAAATAAAGCCGGAAAAATAACTTTTAGAATAAACCCTGCAAAATTATTAAGAACAACAAAAAGATCATCTAACTTACAAGCTGTCGACCCTGGATTACCGCAAGTAACAAGAGGTCCTTCTGATAATGTTTGTGCGTATACTTTTTGAAAAAATAAATCTAACATGTAATTATTATACTATATACTTGGTTTATATAATTGATTAAAATCTAAATCAAAAGACTCGACAGCTTTTTCTACCGTTTTCCTGCCTGATAATACATCGTCATATAACTTATATACTAAAGTATCAACGTAAGAAAAATTTAAATTATAAAAAGTCTGCATTGTAATAGCACCACTACCAACAACAGTAGCTCTAGCGCTACCATCATTACCAGCCAAAACATCTTTCCTTGCAGAAGAAACTCCAAGTACTTGGGACAGGGCCGAACTAAATACATTCCCAGCTATCTGTTGAGCCACGCTTACTGCATACGGGAAATCTTTAGTTGATTTAGAAATTGCCACTCCAGTTAATGTCCCCGTAGTAACATTGTATTTGTTGCTAAGTTGAGGAAGAAAAGCGATACCGAATTCAAGATTAGGGCTGGCAGAGGCTATTTTGTAATAATCAGAAGCCTTACCAAAATAAATAGCATTATTACCAGTCAAAAACTTATCATAGTCACTATTATCTAGCTCACTCCAGGTGTAGACTGTTTTCTGAGGATTAGAGAAGGCTGTCTGAAAACGAATTATGTTCTGCAGATCTCCTTGCATATTCTCATTATCAAAATTAGAGTTAACTCCGAG
>JAUPVO010000046.1 GCA_030916975.1 Patescibacteria group bacterium | reverse complement strand
TTGGTATTTTAGGCCTAACTTATTTCTTTTTATAGAAACTGGTTTGGCTATATTATTATTTTTATTATCTTTTTTGTTGAAGTAGAATTTTTAAGAATAAGTTAAGAACAATTATTGTATTTTTAAATATGTGAATATTTTGTTATAATCTTGATTAGATTAAGCGGTAATATTAATTGATATGTTTAGAGGTAGTATTATTTTGTTATAGCTTTTTATAGAATATTTATGGAAGATGAAAAGTTAATTCAAGAAAAGATTGATTTGATAGAATCGCAAATGCAGACAGCAGAATTTTGGGCTGATAAAATAAATTCTCAAGGCAAGATCAAAGAATTAAGAAAACTTAAAAATAAATTATTAGGAGAAAAAGCTATAGACGCAGGTAATGCAATAATTAATATTTTGGCTGGAGCTGGGGGAGATGATAGTGAAGATTGGTCTTTTTTACTTTTTGAAATGTATAGAAAGTATTTAGAAAAAAATAATTATAATATTCACATATTGCACGCTAATTACAATGATCATGGAGGAGTAAGAAATATAACTATGGAAGTTAATGGCAATGAAGCTTATGGCAATCTGAAGCAAGAGTCAGGAGTGCACAGACTGGTTAGAATATCTCCTTTTAACGCTAATGACAAAAGGCATACTAGCTTTGCTATGGTAGAGGTTTTGCCTTTTTCTGAATATGATATTGATCTTGAATTACAAAAAGAAGATTTAGATATAATTACTCAAAAATCTGGTGGACCAGGAGGGCAGAATGTTAACAAAAGAGAAACAGCTGTTAGAATAGTGCATATACCATCTGGAGTTAGCGTACATGTAAGTGAAGAGAGATCTCAAGAAGCTAATAGAGAGAAAGCTATGAGCTTGATCAAGTCTAAGTTATATAAACTAGAACAAGAAAAGCAACAAGCAGAAAAGGAGGGAAGAATGATAAGTAAAACCACAGAGATAGAATGGGGTAATCAAATACGTAATTATGTGATGCATCCTTACAAAATGGTAAAGGATCTAAGAACAGGGCAAGAAACTACTGATATTGATTCTGTGCTTGCTGGGGATATAAAGGCTTTCATTGAGGCCGAAAAAAAGTTATAATATAAAAATGATATATTTTGAAGACGTTCATAAAGAATATAAAGGTCACAAAATCTTGGACTCTATAAATATTGCTATAGAAAAAGGAGAACTTGTAAGTATAGTTGGACATTCTGGAGCCGGCAAAACTTCTTTGATTAAGTTAATACTGGCTGAAGAGAAGCCGAGCAAAGGTAAAGTTTCATTTCAGAGCAAGTCTATACATGGACTTAGTGGCAACCCACTTAATGAATACAGAAGGAAAATAGGGATAGTGTTCCAAGATTTTAGATTATTACCCAATAAAACAGCTTTTGAGAATATTGCTTTTGCTATGGAAGCAGCTGGTAAAACTGACCACGACATCAAGCTAGACGTTCCTCATGTATTAGATCTAGTTGATCTCAAAGACAAAATGCATAACTTCCCTCATGAGCTGTCTGGAGGAGAGAAACAGCGTGTGGCTATAGCTAGAGCTATTGTTAACAGACCAGAGATTATAATTGCTGACGAGCCAACAGGTAATCTTGATCCAGTTAATACTTATGATATAGTTCAAATCCTCAAGAAGATAAATGATCTAGGAACAACAGTAATACTTACAACTCACAACAAGGGAGTTATTGATAACCTCGGCAAAAGAGTAATTACCATGGACAAAGGTAAAGTTATTAGAGATGATAAATCAGGCAAATATATTATATAGCCTACAAATAAAATATGACATTATTAAAAAGAGTACTTGGTGCGGGGTTAAAAGGTTTCTATAGGAATAAAACTATTTCTATTGCTAGTATATTTATTCTAGTTATAACCCTAACTTTAATTGCTAATTTGTTTTTGATGCAAGCTATCTTCAATTACAGTGTAGCTGAAATTAAGAAGAAAGTTGATATAAGTATATATCTCAAGAAAGATGCGACAGATGCTTCTATAATCGCGATTAAGCAAACTCTTCAGAATCTTCCAAATGTAAATAATGTTGTATATATAACAAAAGACGAGACCTTAGCCAAATTCAAAGAGGACTATAAGAATGATGCCGAGACCCTTGCTGCCCTTGAAGAACTCGGCTCTAATCCTTTTGGAGCTTCTTTCTCTGTAACTGCTAAGGATACTTCTGATTATGAGGCGATAATGAATAGTGTTCAGAATGAAAAAGTTCTTGGTGATAATTACAGTAGTATAGACAAGATTAATTATTTTGATATAAAAGATAGTATCAATAAGTTGAACAAAATCCTTTGGAGCGTAGAAAGGTTGGGAATATTTTTAGTTTTAATCTTGATTGTAATGTCTGTTATGATAACTTATAACACAGTTAGATTAGCAATATTCACTTTCAAAGAGGAAATAGCAGTTATGAAGTTGGTGGGAGCTAGCAATACTTATATTCGTGGGCCTTTCGTGGTGGAAAGCGGTCTCTACGGGCTTATTTCTAGTGTTATAGCTATAATGTTACTTTATCCTATAACTTCATGGATAAGCGCTAAAACTACCGACTTCTTTGCTGGATTTAATATGTATGATTGGTATATAAGTCATGTATTCCAAATCTTCTTAATTCTATTTATTGCAGGAGTTCTTCTTTCTATTGTTTCTTCAATGCTTGCAGTTAGAAAATATCTAAAAGTTTAATTTTGTTTATTAAACTTATTTTGTAAAAACTTTATGCAATGATATTGTATAAAGTTTTTATTTATTTGCTCTAATTTGTAGTATGTATTTAGTTCAGAGAATCTATTATATATACATAATAAAGTGTGTAAGCATAACCCTGAAACCTGACGGAAAGAGAGCTTGTTCGTATTCAAAAAATCTGATAAATATGCTATAATTCTTCACATTGCGAGATCGTCTAATGGTAGGACGGCTGATTCTGGTCCAGTCAATCTAAGTTCGATTCTTAGTCTCGCAGCCAACACATTACAATTCAACTGACCGACTCACGTCATGTATTGTAAGGGTTTTTAAAAACTCGGTTAGATAAAAAAGAAACACATATTTCCTAGAAATCGATCCTAAATCTAAAACACACACTTATTGTATAGTGTGTGTTTTAGATTAGTAAAAGATTAGTATTTTTTTAACCACGCATTCATCATTTTAATTTCACCCTCTTGGGCAGAAATTATTTGATTAGCGAAATTTTTAAGCTCTTGACTAACTGTGGGATCTGCTAGTAACTTTTTAGCCATATCGACCGCCCCTTGATGATGAGGTATCATACCAGTAATAAATTCTTTTTCAAGAGCTTTTCCAGTTTTACCGTTCATCATACCAACCATATCATTCATGGTCATATCCATCATACTTCCACCATTGTTCATCATCATTGAACCGTCTGGCATTTGGTGCATGCCACCGATTCCATTCATTTTATTTTCCATTTTCACTTCATCTCTATTGTGAAAAAAGATGTCTTCCCAATGCCATGCATATGTTACTAACAATATCGCAACTAACACTAGTGTTGTAATTTTATAATTTATTTTCATATATTTTTTCTTATGTGATTAATAATAATATTTTTTTATGTTCCTCACATTAAGAGCATAAAAAGTGCCATTCCAAACATAACTCCATTTTCAAGTAGTGTTATGTATGTCATTGGTAAGTTGAAAAAAGTTCCTAAACAGACACACTGTATTTCTTCTTTATTTTTTAGAGCAACATAAGCTGAATAAAGTCCAAAGCTGGCAAGCATTAATGCTATTAGGTTTTGCCATACAAACATAAACCCTGCTAAATATGTAATACCAAGAATTACTTCAATAAATGGATATGTGTATCCGAATTGAGGTATTTTCTTTGTAATAACATCGTATGTCTGAAATCCTTGCACAAACCCTTTTAAATCGTAGAGCTTGAACAGCCCAAAGATTAAGAAGAATATACCCATAAAGTCCATCATCCACATCATAAAGTTAGTACCGTTTAAGAATTGACGGATTAATGAGAGTGCAATGATTAAAATAAATACGCTAAAAAGCGGTATTAATCTTAGATGATTTATTTTTGCAGTAGGGATATTTTTTAGAGAATGGTGCTGACAAAAATAATGGGTAATGTCTTTTGTATCTATCTCGCTGTGTGTTGCCACCATGCTACAAAGTTCACATTTTTGATTCAAGTTTTCCATATATTTTAATGTGTATCTATTGTTTGTACTCCAGCTTCGCCATGGTGATTTTCTCCGAGTAGAGTATCGTCCATTACGTAGTTAGAGAAAAAAACAATAAAAATTGAGAAAATTGCAACTATGGCTACATTCCTCATCTTAAGTCCAACATGATCTTTTATAAAATATGTAATGTATGCCCCCAACAAACCAATACCGAGAAGTGTGCCTGCATACGATGGATTATCTAAATAGTGTTGAATGCCCCCAGAAAGAAACCCGGTAGCAAATGAAAGCCCTGTTATTAGTAGCAAGTAATTTAGGTTTATTTTTTGCCCATTTTGTTTTGCTTCTAGTACATTTCCAGTAATCATGAGTACTAGACCAATACACATTAAAATGATGTATCGACTAAACCCGTTTTGAAGCGTTCCAATATGTACAACAGATCCTGCAATGAGGGCTACACCAAGATATTTACAAAGGTATATTGAAAAATTTTTATTCTCTATTGATATATTCATATTATTTTCTTTTTAACTTATACACCTTGATGATTTCATTTTGCATTTCAGCTAATTTATTCTTGTTTGTCTCTTTATGTAAACAGTGAGCTAAGTGGCTCTCGAGCATCTCATCTTCAAGAGCGGAGATAGCGCTTTTAATAGCACTTGTTTGAGTAATAATATCTATACAATACTTGTCATCAAGTATCATTTTTTCAACCCCAACCAACTGTCCTTGTACACGTTTAAGACGTGAAAGTATTTTTTTATTTTCTTTATGTATTCCGTGCATATTATTACTAATATACCCCCATAGGGTATATTAGTCAACCTGGGTTTTACACAATAATTATAGTGAAACCTTCTTATCCTTCATAAATAGAGTACTCCTTAGACACAATAACATCTCTCTTTTCTCTATAATGGTCCCTTCTTTTAACAGATACTTAGCATAGTTTTTAATGTCTACACCTTCATTTGTTTTCTCTTGTTTGTGACCAAGTACTCCAATTCTAAACTTATTAAATCTAGCTATTTCTTCTCGTATCTTTTCGTTCATTCCTATCTCATCTAAATCGATTGTGTCTATCAAGTCTACAAGTTCGCTAATAAGCTCTGTTTCATTGATTGCTGGGTTATTACAACCTTCTCTACTTCTTCGCGAACAGAAGTAGTAGACGTGTCTATTTACTCCACCATCTTTCAATTTTTTGAACTTCTCATCTGCTGTAATACCTGAGTTGCAATAGCCACATTTAATAAGTTTAGTGAATGCAAATTCTTTACTTTCGGTCTTGGGTATATATTTACCATCTAAATGTTCTTGAACTTTATCAAACAAATCTTTATCAATGAGTGGAGTATGCTTACCTGTATACCAGTTACCACTTCCTACTGGATACTCAAACTCTCCGTAATAGAAGTTATTTCTAAGTAGTAAGTATATATTCGCCAATACTAGATGCTTACCATTCTTTGTCTTGAAATCTATCTCTTTAAGCCATTTATATAACTTTCGACCACTCCATCCTTCGTATGCGACGTGCTCAAACATTTGTTTAATTATCGGACCACGCTTTGGATCTATTCTGCACTGACATTTCTTATCTAAGTGCCTTTCATTTAAGTATCCAGTTGGTGCTTGTCCTGGTCGCCAACCCATCTCACATCGTGTTCGTAATCCTCGTTTAACATTTACTGCCTTATTATCATTCTCGAGCTTAGCTTGTGATCCAAGTATCATCAGCAAGAACTTCTCGTTTGGATTATTTGTAAACCGTTGACCGTATGTTCGTATCTGATGCAATTTACCTCTATCCATCATGTCGACAATACTTCCAAGATCTCCTGCATTTCTACTTAATCTGTCAGGTGCCCATGTCAGGATACAGTTAAACTTCTGATTATGCAGATCTTCTATCATTTGGTTAAACACCGGTCTTTGTCCTACTTCTTTTGAAGAGTGAGCTTCTCGCTTTATTTCGGTGACATTGAGCCCCTCTCTGTCTGCTAAAGCCAGCATTTCTTTTACTTGTGATTCTATTGAAAGAGCTTGTTTATCTTCTGCTTCAGTGCTTTTTCTTGCATACAGACAGTATTTATACTGAACCGTCTCCTTTATATTTACCCTCATTTTTTCATCTAATACTTTCATATACACACATTAATGACGCAACCCCTCCGAAGAGTCCAGGACACCTTTACGCCATGAAGTAGGTAACTTGCAAAGCTTAAAAAATATGGTGAAAAGTGTTAAAATATAGATATGATCAACCATTTCAAATCAGGATCTCTTTGGAGAAAGTGGGACTTACATGTGCACACACCTGAAACTAAACTAAATGATCAATACCGAGTTGACCCAGGCAAAAATGTTTGGGATATTTTCTGTGAGAAAATAGAAAATTCTGATGTAGATGTCTTTGGAATAACAGACTATTTTTCAATTGATGGCTATAATAAGTTTAGTGACGAGTTTAAGAAAAGATATTCAAAATCACATAAAGTCTTTTTCCCTAATATAGAATTTAGGATTGAATCAAAAAATCACAATGGTGACCATATTCAAATACATGTTATTTTTTCAAACAAGAAAATGACATTGGACAAAATACCAAACTTTCTTACTCGTTTAAAACTTGTCTCAACAGACAACGAGACCCTGAATAATAAATACTGCACCTCTACAGATCTTAGTTCTGTGACCTACGAAAAGGCAATGGTTACTTTGGATTCATTAGTAAAATCTCTACAGGCAGATTTTACTAATGAAGAATTTTTGATTGTGGGGGTTGCGACTGGTTACGGCTCTTTAAGACCTTCCACAGGGAAAGATGGACGAGGTGCGGAATATGCTAAAGAAATCGATAAAATATGTCATCTATTTTTTGGTAATAAAAATAACACCGAACTTTTTTTAAATAAAATAGCGGGAAGATCTCAGTACTCTTTACCCAAAAAAGCAGTTGTGTCTGGGTGTGACTCTCATTCTTTTGAAGTCTTAGATAAAAAACTTGGTAAGAGTTTTGAGGAAAATGAGGAAGGAAAAATAAAAGATTACTCAGATATAACATGGGTAAAAGCAAATACTACGTTTGAAGGATTGCGCCAGGTTATATTTGAACCCGAAGAAAGAGTAAAAATTCAAGAACTAATACCTGATGAAAAAGAAATATACCGCACAATAAAAAGTGTAGTTTTGTATAACTCAAAGTTTACTTCTGAAGAAATATTTTTAAATCCAAATTTAAATGTAATAATTGGAAGTCGATCTTCTGGCAAAACCTCTTTACTAAACGCAATAGCAAAATCTATTGATGAAAATCAGTTTAGTGAAAGAAATAGTGAACTGGCAACAATAGATCCACCTGAAGCAAAAGTTATTTGGTCAGATGATACTGAAAGTGGTCTAGAAAATATTAAGGGTGTAGTCTATATCCCTCAAAACTATATTAACTCTCTTGCTGAAGCAGAAAAAAGTGACGACCCTATTCTTAAGATAGCTGAGAACGCTTTTGGTGATGATCTTATTGAGAAAAGAGACGAGGTTGATGCTGTAATAAGTCAAATAAATCTAAATATAAACGGTTTTGTACATAAACTGTTTTCATTATCAAAACAAATCTTAGATCAGGCAGAAAAAGTAAAAAAGATTGGCGACAAGAAAGGAGTAGAAAAGCAAATACAAAAAATAACAAAAGAAGTTGAGAAACTACAAAAAGATTTATCCAAGGAAGATCTAAAAAATCTTGAAACCATAAGAAAAACTTACTCTGATTACACAAAAGAATTAGAGTTTATAAAATTAGATATAGATTCTTTAACTAGTGTTAGAGGTGGACTTAATGATGAATATTATCCTTTCAATGATTTTGATATTGAAATCAGAAGCGAGGAACTTAGAAAAGAAGTTGAGCTATACACGGAAAAATCGCAAAAGGAATACAAAGAATCATACTCTGCTTTTCTTAATTTAAAGATTGAAGAGCTTACTAAAAAAGAAAAAGGGCTAGACAAAGAAAAAAAGAAACTTCTAGAAGAAAACAAAGACCTTATTAATAAATCAAAAAATAATAAATCAGCTGAAGAAAAGATAAAAGAACTTGCACAAGAAAATAAGAAACTCTTAGATATTGAAAAAGAGGAAAAAGTTTTAACTTCTCTTAAAGAGTCACGTGAGAAGGTAACAACGGACTTGTTGGAACACCATCTAAAGAGATTTAATACTAGAAAAGAATTTTCACAATCTATCACTGGCAATATTGATGGAATTGAGTTTTCTGGAAATATGTCTATAGAGAATAAAAAACTAAGCAAATTTTTGGAAAATAATGTAAATTTTCATAACTCGTCACAAGAATCTAAACAATATCTCAATTCTATAGGTTTTAGATCTGACGACCTTGCTTCAAATATAAATATAATTAATCCTAGTAATATTAAAAATGTTTTACAGCTAATTTTAGATGATTCATTGAAATTGAAATCAGGAATAGATACTCAAAGAGCTGTTCAAGGATTATTTGATGACTATAGTTTTATCAACTATACAATAAAATACGAGGACGATCTCTATTCAGAAATGACGCCAGGTAAAAAATCACTAGTTGTATTAAAGTTGCTCATTGAGGCCAGTGATGGTAAATATCCCATTCTAATTGACCAGCCAGAAGATGACTTAGACAGTAGATCTATATCAAATGAAATAGTTAATTTTATTAGAAATAAAAAGAAGGATAGACAAATAATTGTTGTCACTCATAATGCGAATATAGCAATTAAAGCAGATGCAGAAGAAATAATTGTAGCAAATAGACATGGGCAAGAAAGTAAAAATAAGAATGACATAGTGTTTGATTATATTTCTGGCTCAATTGAGAACTCTTTTGTGGATGAAAAGGCTGCCTTCACTCTAGAAAAGATGGGTATACGTGAACATGCTTGCGAATTACTAGAAGGAGGTGAAGAAGCGTTTGAAAATCGTAGGAATAAATACAACTTAAAATAGTTTACG
>JAUPVO010000045.1 GCA_030916975.1 Patescibacteria group bacterium | reverse complement strand
TGGCTCCGTGAGTAGGGATCGAACCTACGACCAACGCGTTAACAGCGCGCTGCTCTACCGCTGAGCTATCACGGAATGTTTACCTTAATTAACTATTTAAGGTGATAAATATTATAACGCAAATCAACTTTTTTTGCAAGATTTCTACATGAAATTTATCAACAAAATATTAATAAAAATTAATAGACTTGAACAGTAAAAATTAATAAATTGAACTGATACTTACTCAATAATTATTGATTTGAATTGGAGAAATTAAATAGGCTTTGCCCATCAAAATCTACATCTATACCGCTAGAATTTTTATGCCCTCCTCCACCGAGCTTGGTCGCGATTACTGAAACGTCAAAATCTGGAACCGATCTAAGACTAACTCTTAATATATTCTGATGTATATAAAAATAAACTCCAAAAGTGCCAGACAGCTCAGCTAATTCATTTCCTACATGACTTCTATATTCTTTACTACCATTTACAGCCCAAACCTCATATCCAGCAAAATTAATTTTGTATTTATTTTCTAGATTTTGATTAACTTTTTCTTTAAAATTTTCTTCTAATATTTTTCCAATCACAAGAACTTGATCAAAATGATCATCAATAAACTTCCTTTTCTCTGATAATGAATCAAAAATATTCTTACCATTTGAACTATTAATATAACTCAGAACCAGCGAATAATCAGGCAAAGAATATCGCCACATGTCTCCTTCTGAAATATACTTCACAATCAAAGGCACTTCTTCATTAGGATGAAAATATTCCCACGATAAATATGCAGCACTTTTATCTTCAGAATATACATAATCTCGGATACTCATAATAGCTTCTTTGGCTGTCTTGTGATGATCTAAAATTGTTAACTTTTTAAATTCAGACTGGAGTTTCAATAAAACTTCTTTTGGATAAGAAAAGTCTAAAATATACAATTCTACTTCTTTTTTATTCTCTATATCAATGATTTCTGAAGGCAAGTTCTCTCTATCGCTAGCTGGCACGTAAATAGCTTCTTCTCTATACTTCAACCAAGCTGACCAAGCACTAGCTGATCCATCCAAACAATTCTTGTGATAGATAATGACTGTATTTTTCATGTGCTTGGACCCAGGCTCGAACTGGGGACCTATTCCTCTTCAGGGAAGCGCTCTACCAACTGAGCTATCCAAGCTTATAATAACAGGTTTATACTCTTAATTATAGCATAATATTTATTAAAATAAAATATTGAATTCTAAATTATTGGCTAGTTTTTTCATTAAAATTAGACTTCATAATTTCCATAAAATTCTTAAAAGATTCATTGTCTTTAAGATTATTAAAATCATTAATGTTAAAATTATTGAATTTGTTAACCTGATCTTGCATAGTGTTATAATTATTAAAAAAATTATTGATATAAGGCTGAGAATAATAATAAGTAGCGAAAAGTACTCCAAATATAATTATTAAATATACTATTTTCATAAAACTTGCAATCCTAGCTCTTCTAAGTAAAGCTCTTAACATTTTATTATTCTCTTCTAATAGATCGTACATCTCGCTTATCTTATTCTCATCTAAAATAGACATATATAATATTATATTTTAATTGATTTTATTGTAACACAAAATTATGATAGAATGTATCTTATTGTTAACAACAATTAAATAAAAGCCCTTGTAGTTAAATGGATATAACAGTTCCGTCCTAAGGAGTAGTTCTGGGTTCGATTCCTGGCAAGGGCACCAAAACAATAATTTATTTTACTTCAGTCATTACTACATCTTTGTAAGTTGCAGTTTTGCCTTTTAGTTTAACTTGATCCATTGTATATATATCATCAAGAAGCACTATGATACTTTTATTACCTTCAGTACCAACCCATTCCCCAGTTCTAATAACTCCTTTATTGTCAAAAGTAAATCTACCACCAACATAACCTTTTTCTGTTTCGATTGTAATTGTCATAGTCTTATCTTCCGATTGATATCTAACGCCTGTATAATTCTCAGCTTCTTTGGCTACTAATTCATCTCTAAAAACTTTATCTTGAACCTGATTATTGAGTACATAGTTAATAATATTTTGATGTACAGATCTGTCATAAACTTTTTCTTCTGAGATACTATCAAAGACTACTTTACAGTCATTCAAAGATGATAATAATGCGTCACACATCTGCCCTTGTTCATTGTCTCCAAGAACACAAGGTATATATTCTCCTCTTTCGCCGTTAAGAATTATTTTTTTATCTTTATCAACAGATTTGTAAAGTGTCATATTGGCGCCTACATAATTACATTTTTCTACTTTACCTGTAAACTTTTTAAAATCTTGTGATTTCCAGTATGCGTATTTGCCAAAAGAAAACCAAGATACAATTACAGCTATCACAGCAAAAACTACTGTAGCTATGATTATTATATTTTTTCTATTTTTAAAACCTTCTTTTTTCATATAATTTAATTAGAAAATTATACCATATTTTATAAAAAAATTATAATTTTGTGTCAGTAGGTGGGATCGAACCACCGACCTGAGGCTTATGAGTCCTCCGCTCTAACCACCTGAGCTATATCGACATGTGTCACGTCATATCGGGAATTCACTTATATGGGTGACTTGGTAGCGGGAGTCCGAATCGAACGGACGCCTTCAGGTTATGAGCCTGACG
>JAUPVO010000044.1 GCA_030916975.1 Patescibacteria group bacterium | reverse complement strand
TATCAGAACCTTAACATTAGTTCTGCCTCTATTATTTTCAACATTAATAATGCCATTAAAACCAGAGAATATTTCTCTTTCTCCATCTACTTTTTCTATAATAATATGACCTGAGTCTATGGTTGATATAAGCGGAACATGTCCAGCACGAATAGCTATCTCTCCATCACTAGTAGTTAATATTATAGTATTTAATTCTCCTTCAAAAATCTTTTTCTCTGGAGTAGCTATAGTCGAAAGTATCATTTATTTATTTGTAGCGTTAAGTACAGTATCTATTCCTCCCTTCATATAAAAATCTTGTTCAGGAATATTGTCATAATCTCCATTAAGTATACCTGCGAAAGATTTGATTGTGTCTTCTAGCTTCACATACATACCTGGCTTACCTGTAAACTGCTCAGCAACGAAAAATGGTTGAGATAAAAATCTTTGTATCTTACGAGCTCTGGCAACTGTCTTTTTATCTTCATCTGAAAGTTCATCCATACCTAGGATAGCAATAATATCTTGAAGATCTTTATATCTTTGTAAAATCTTCTGCACTCCACGAGCCACGTTATAATGTTCTTCACCTACTATGTGAGGTGCGAGTATTGTTGAACTAGAATCGAGTGGATCCACAGCTGGATATATACCAAGCTCTGATAATGGGCGAGACAACACAACAGTTGAGTCCAAATGAGAGAATGTAGTAGCTGGAGCTGGATCAGTTAAGTCGTCTGCTGGCACGTAAACAGCTTGAACAGAAGTTATTGATCCATTCTTAGTAGAAGTAATACGCTCTTGTAATTCACCCATCTCTGTAGCTAAAGTTGGTTGATACCCTACGGCTGAAGGCATACGTCCCAGAAGAGCTGATATCTCAGATCCAGCTTGAGTAAAACGAAAGATGTTGTCAACGAACATCAGTACGTCTTTGTTTTCTTCATCACGGAAATATTCAGCCATTGAAAGTGCCGAAAGCGCAACTCTAGCTCTTGCTCCTGGCGGTTCATTCATCTGCCCAAAGACAAGAGTAGTTTTATTCAATACTCCAGACTCTTCCATTTCTCTATAAAGGTCGTTACCTTCACGACTTCTCTCTCCTACTCCAGCAAAAATAGAATAACCTCCATGTTCAGCTGCAATATTACGAATTAACTCTTGTATAACAACTGTCTTACCTACACCAGCTCCTCCAAAAAGTCCAACTTTACCACCTTTCAAAAATGGACATATCAAGTCAATAACTTTGATTCCAGTTTCTAGAACTTCAGCTTTGATAGACTGATCTTCGAAGTTGGGAGCAGGTCTATGGATTGAATATTTCTTGTTTGTTTTAACTTCTCCAAGATTATCAATCGGGTTACCGGTTACGTCAAACATTCTACCTAACACTTCTTTTCCTACTGGAACACTAATCGCGCTACCTGTATCTAAAACCTCCATATCCCTAGCTAGTCCATCAGTACTAGTCATAGCTATGGCCCTAACTTCACCAAGTCCAAGATGTGAAGCAACTTCAAGTACGACATCTCCCTTTTTTTCACTTTTGATAACAAGAGCGTTACGAAGAGCTGGTAATTCATGTTCAAAATAAACATCTACAACTGGTCCAATAACTTGTGTAATGCGTCCAATGAATTTTTCAGAATTTTCCATAAAAAGTTTAATGTTTATGCTTTAAGATTATAAAATATTCAAGTATTATAACATAAATTCCAATATTTTTGAAATTTATTCTTCGTCGCTACTATCGAAATCCCCCTCAAAATTATTGAGTGCATCAAAAATTGGCTGCAATTCTCCGCCCATAATCTTTGGTAATCCATGCCATGATTCTTTGATGCGATGGTCAGTTACTCTATCTTGCGGAAAATTATAAGTTCGTATCTTCTCACTCCTATCTCCAGTTCCAACTTGGCTCCTTTTAGCATCGGAATTCTTTTTCATTTCCTCTTCTTCTGCCATCTGATCTAGTCTAGCTTGTAACATTTCCATGGCCCTTTCTCTATTCTTAAGTTGTGAACGCTCAACAGTACATCTAACACTAATCCCAGTTGGTTTATGTATAAGTCTAACTGCCGTCTCTACTTTATTCACATTTTGCCCCCCGGCACCACCAGATCTACTAGTTTCCATCTCTACGTCAGCTGGGTTGATGGGGGTCTTGGAGAAATCTCTTATAGGCATCACTGCGACAGTTATAGTACTAGTATGTACTCTTCCGTTTTTTTCAGTTTCTGGTATACGTTGAACACGATGAACTCCTGATTCGAATTTAAAAGCATCATAGGCATTTTTGTTTTTAACTTCAAAAGACACATATTTATACCCGCCGACATCAGAAAGAGATTCATCAGTTTTCTCCCATCCAAACCGATGATTAATTGCATATTGTTGATAAGCATTGGCAAGCTCGGCCGCAAAAAGTGTTGACTCATCACCTCCAGCTCCTCCTTGTATCTCAAGAATAACAGCCTTTGGCTTGGCTTCTTCTTCTTTGTCTTTGGTTAATATGTTAGACATTTCATCAAAAAGATTCTTGCTACTTGTTTCTAGCTTCTGTAAATCTTCCTTAGCGAGAGCAGCTAACTCAGGCTCATCTAAAAGCTCCTTAGTTTCTTCTATTTGTTTTAATAGCTCTTCATAAGTCTCGGCTAAGTACTTTGTTTTTATATTATTTTTAAAATCCTCCAAATTCATAATTAAGAATAGTAATGCATTATCGCATTTATAAAGTAAGACCATTATAACACAAAAATTAAAGCCTGTCTTTAGAACAGGCTTTTGGTTGAAGGGGAAATTTCAATCATTTTTACTTCTTTTTTTTATGCATTTCGCGGATCTTCTGATAAGAAAGCGGAAAGCACTGCTTTTTTATAGGATCACAATCATAGCTTATTGGCTTTTCAATGCAAATAAACCTATATTTTTGTGCACTAACTCCTTATTCTTTTTTACAACCATCAAAAAAATTAGGATTAGTAGCAACAGCAACTGCCAATTTGGCGAGCAACTCCGCTTCTTTTGGATTCTGGGCATTTGCGGACCCAGATACCAAACCAAAAGAAAGAACAAAAAATACAAGGGTTTTCATTAGAGTCTCCTCAATTAAAATATTTTAGAACCAATTAAACAATACCATAAATAAATTAAAAAGTAAAGGGTCAAATTTGACCCTTTACTTTTTAATTTATTTACTATTTTGTTGAAACTTTTGCCATTCTCTTCTTGAATCTATCAACACGTCCTGTTGCATCAAGAGTCTTCTCTTGTCCTGTATAGAATGGATGACATTGTGAACAAATTTCCACATTCACGTTTTCATTAACAGAACCTATGGTAAATACATTACCACAAGCACAAGTAAAAGTTGCATTATCGTAATATTTTGGATGAATATCTGCTTTCATATTTTTATATAATTAGGAAACTTGCTTAAAGTATCATAATAACAATACTTCAGGTGTAAGTTATAGTATTATACTACACTTTTTCTTTTTTTTCAAGAGTGGATTTAATTTCCTGTTATAATTGCTATTTTATCTTGTATATCTTGTATTCTAGACATTACTTGATCTCCATATTTAGCTCCGGCCGAAGATGATGAACAAACTCTTCCCGAATAATATCGACAAGCCGCATTCCTTTCTGCTTGATAGGTTTGAGAAGATGCACCATTATCAGACAAGAGATAAGCGCTACCCATAATAGCTTGAGAAGGTTTCCAAGGATCTGCAAAAGAAACTCCAGCTGAAGATGCGATCTGACTCTCAAACATCATCCAGGTCGACGGCATAAACTGAGCCATACCCATAGCTCCACCATAACCATAACTCAGAGCACAAGACACTCTTGTTTTGTTGAAATCTCTGCCGAGCTTAGAAGTTATTTCTTTGAAATCATCTAAACTGTCTGGTTTCATACTTCCTCTAGCGGATCCAGAAGAAATAGTAACAAGAGATCCTTCATCATCAGCTACGTAACATTGTCCAAGATTAGTTCCAAGTCCAGACTCTTGCTCAAGTATAGCCAATATGAATTCTGTTCTAACTCCTGTAGCAGCAGATGCCGATTTAGAGTATTGGTACAAATCTCCAAACTTAACTTCGGTACCATCTTGGAAAGAAAAAAGTTTAGCCCTAATCTCTGAAGCCTTCTTTTGATTTTCGGCCATTAAGGCTTGATACTTTTTTTCTTCACCTTTGGTAACTTTTAATATATCTGCTTTTTCGGCTTTGTTAGAATTAATCTCCTTTTTCTGCACTTCTTGCTGGCTTTTCAGAGATTGCTCTGTGTCCTTTTTCTGACTAAGCTGATCTGTAACATCTTCTAAAACATTTTTGGTATTTTTGATTGCTTCAATTGATGATTTTAAAGAAGATTTTAAATTGTTAAGATTATTAATATTATCTACAGACTCTGAAAAGTTACTACTACTGAGTAAACTTACCATAAAGTCAGTATTGTTGTCAGTATTCATTTTTCTCAAAGTGTTACCAACAAACTCAAGCTCTTTATCCATCTTCTGTGATAAATCACTTATATCTCCTTCTTTTTCTCTAATATCATAAGAAATATTTTTGATATTCTTGTCTCTTAATTTTATCTCAGCCTCTTTTTGTTTTATTTTACTATCTAAAATAGCTATATCCCTAGAGAGAGACTTACCTTCGCTTTGTTTGGATTGTATAACTTTTTTCTGAGCAGCAATTTCAGCTTCTAAAGCATCTAATTCTTTTTGCAGTTCTGCTTGTGTTGGTGTTTGTGACTGTGCTTGTACATAATTTGAATTAAATACAAAAGAAAAACACAGTACTAAACTTACAAAATAAGTAAAAATACGCATATATGTATTATAACATATATGCGTATTTTTTGTGACTACTATTTTTAACAGTCTTCTATATTATTCTTCAGACTCTTCTTCTTTCTTTCCTTTTTCTACAGAATCAACAATATTTTCCATATTAACTTCATCTACAGAAGCAGATAAGTCTTCGTCAGACTGAGCAACTATTGATACAACGATATCTTCTGGTTTAATATGATAAAGTATGGCTTCTTTTGGAAGATCTAGGTCAGATACAGTAATATTAGAAGTTAAATCAACTAATTTAGATAAGTCAACTTCAATGAAAGCTGGAGCTTTAGATGGATCCATCTCAACTGATAGCTCTTGTAACACTTTAACAATATTAGCTCCTAGTTTTGTAGCTGGGGCTTCATTAACAAATTCAAGAGGTATTTCGATGTTAACTTTTTGGCCTTTTTTAACTATATAAAAATCAGCATGTGTAGGCTCCCAAGATACAGCATCCATCTGAACGTCGTGGATAAGAATATTTTCTTTATGATCTCCAGAAAGCGATATAATACTAGACTCTCCAGCATCACGATAAGCTTTGATGAATTCGATTTTGTTGACAAAAATAGGTGTTGAATTAGCATTGTGACCATACATAACAGCTGGTATCATTCCTTCTTTTTTCTCACCTTTCGTCCTGTTAATTACGTTTAAATTTGTTGACATAAAATTAATTTTATCTAATAAAAATAGTTTTTAAAAGTTTTGATATTATAACACGATTTTTATATATTTGCAAAAACGTATAAGTTACTTATCTTAAACTTTTCTCTTGGCTTTAGACCTATCAGTTTCGGTTAGAAGCTGTTTACGCAGACGAGTAGATTTGGGAGTTATCTCAAGATATTCATCATCATTCATTATCTCAAGTCCTCTCTCAATAGTTATATCCCATGGCGGAACAAGAGTAATTGCTTCATCGCTTCCAGATGCACGCATATTGGTTAATTGTTTTCCTTTTGTTGGGTTCACCACCATTTCTTCACCTTTAGAAGTGTTACCTATGATCATGCCTTCATAAACTTCTGTAGCAGGAGCAATATAAAGTACTCCTCTATCCTGAAGATTCCAGAGAGAAAACCCTAAAGCTTTACCATTTTCCATTGAAGTCATAGAACCCACGTCTCTTCTATCTATCTGTCCTGCGTAAGCATCAAATCTAATAAATCTAGCAGATAGAATTCCTAAACCTTTAGTATCAACAATGAATTCACCTCTATAACCAAGAAGACCTCTGGTTGGAACTTCAGCTTTGATACGAGTAATACCATCTTTCTCACTCATATCCAAAACCATTCCCTTTCTTCTACCGAGCTTTTCCATTACAATACCAGAATATTCTGTTGGAACATCTATCACAACCTCTTCATATGGCTCTTCTTTATTACCGTCTTTGTCAGTATGGAATATTACTTTAGGTTGAGAAACTTGCAATTCATAACCTTCTCTTCTCATAGTTTCAAGTAGTACCGATATATGCATCTCACCGCGACCATAAACAAGATATCTGTCTCCTTCAGAGAAATCAACCCTCATTCCAACGTTAACTTCTAATTCTTTTTCTAGTCTTTCTTTGATTTGTCTTGTGGTTACAAATTTTCCTTCTCTTCCAGCAAAAGGAGAATCATTAACAAGGAAATAAAGTGAGATGGTAGGCTCATCAATATGTATAGAAGGCATAGCTTCAACAGTATTGTCTTCAACAAATGTATCTCCAATGAAGATATCAGGGAAGCCAGCGATTAGAACTATGTCTCCCGCATTTGCAGTCTCTGCCTCTACACGCTGGACACCGCGGAATGTAAATATCTTGGCAATCTTACCTGTTTTATATTCTCCGTCAAACTTTTTTACTCCAACTGTTTGTCCGATTTTGGCGATTCCATCATAAATACGAGCTGTAGCCATACGCCCCAAAAAGTTGTCATAAGCCAAATTGAAAACTTGTGCTTTGAATTTATTATTGATATCTCCTGTAGCTTTTGGAACTTTTTCCAAGATTACATCAAGAAGTGGTGTTAAGTCTTTTTTCTCATCACCCATACTTCTCATTGCTACTCCATCACGTCCAATAGCATACACAGAAGTAAAATTAAGCTGTTCTTCATTGGCACCCAGTTCCATGAATAACTCAAACACCTCGTCATGCACACGATCAACATCGGCTGCTGGCTTGTCAATTTTGTTAATTACTACTATAGGCTTCAAACCTAGCTCCAGACTTTTCTTGAGCACAAATCTAGTTTGTGGCATAGGACCCTCTTGAGCATCCACCAGAAGAAGAACTGAGTCAATAGACTTGAGAACACGTTCTACTTCAGAACCAAAATCCGCATGTCCAGGAGTATCAAGAATATTAATCTTAATGTCTTTGTATATTACAGATGTATTCTTAGCATAGATAGTAATACCTCTCTCACGCTCAAGTGCGTTAGAATCCATAGTATATCCGTCTTCACCTGTACCACATTGCTTCATCAAAGCGTCAGTTAATGTTGTTTTACCGTGATCCACGTGGGCAATTATGGCTATATTTCTAATTTCTTGTTGCATGATTTTTAAATAAATTTAATAGAAGTAAATAATAAAATAGTGACAATAATAATATAAAATAACTGTGAACTTATGAATTAATCATAAATTATTATTTTATACGTCAAAATATCGATATATTATAACATATTTTATAAATATTTACAATTAAAAAATATGTGTTTATTAAAACAAATAACCCTTCAGTATACTGAAGGGTTATTTGTTTTAATTTATCAATAGAATTTTATTCTTTCTTTTATTCTCTCTGCCGCTTTTTCTTACTTATCTTTTTGCTTTCTACTATTTATTCTTAAGATACTCTATCATTGTGTTCACATCAGATACCTCAAATGGGTCTGTAGGACAATTATCAGAAAAACCATCTTCAGCAAAAATCTTTTTGATAGTCCCATCTTCAACATACATAGAATACCTCCAAGATCTCTCTCCGAAACCAAGGTTCTCTTTCTTCACCATTGCTCCCATAGCGCGAGTGAACTCTCCGTTACCGTCAGGAAGAAGAAAGACATTTTTAACACCGACTTTTTGTCCCCATTGATACATAGTAAAAGCATCATTCACAGACAGGCAAACAACTTCGTCAACTCCTAAATCTTTCAAATCCTGATAAGCATTATCATATCCTGGCAAATGCGTAGATGAGCAAGTTGGAGTAAAAGCTCCAGGCAATGCAAACAAAACTACTTTTTTACCAGTAAAAACATCATCACTAGTGATGTCTTGCCAGCGGAATGGATTCTCTCCTTCTACTGACTCATCACGTACTCTAGTCTTAAAAGTCACTTGTGGAACTTTCTGATTCTCTAATTGATCGATTTTCATATTTTGTTACTTTAATTATGTTATTTTTTAATTTTGATTAGTAATAATTTTAATATAACATAATTTTATTCTTTTCAAAAATATTAATTGATTCTTCTTTAAATATTTAATATAAAATTATAATTTCTTGCTTTTCTTTTAAAAATAAGATAGACTTCTAAGGTTGATTTTGTAAAAACTATAGAAGGAAAGGCTTTTTGGTGAAAAATAAAATTCAAAAAATGATTCAACTATTTAATATTCGAATAAAAAAGTTGAAAAAATACGCAAAGCGACAATCTGTCATATTTGCGAAACTCATGAGAGCTTCTGAAGAAGCTAGGAGAGAAAGACTTAACTCTTTCTGGAAACCTTAGAGGATTTCTAAGATAGAATAAGCCAGAAACTTGGCAACACGTCCCAAACATATCATGTTTGGGGCTATTTTTATAAAACAAAAATCTTCACGCTAGCGTGAAGATTTTTGTTTTATTGAATTTATTAAATAAATTAAAATGATTAATTATTATCCACTCCTCTGATTCCTGTACCAGCTGGTATCAATCGTCCGAGTATAACATTTTCTTTTAATCCTTTGAGGGTATCAGTCTGCCCCCGAGTCGCCGCTCCAATTAGAACTTTTGTAGTATTCTGGAATGAAGCTGATGACAACCATGAAGTAGTTGTAAGCGAAACTTCTGAAACTCCAAGTATAAGATTACGTCCTTCAGCTTCTCTACCTCCACTTGATTTCACATTCTCATTCTCTTCACGGAAAGCAGATAATTCTACCAAGTCTCCTTGTGAGAACCTAGAATCTCCAGGAGAAGTTATCTTGATACGAGAAGTCATTTGTTTGATTATGACTTCAATATGTTTACGAGAAATAGCGGCACCTTGAAGTTCATACACTTTAAGGATTTCATTTACTATGTACTCTTCTGCATATTCAGGTCCGGCGTATTTGAAGATTTCATCAATATCAGCAGAACCGTCTGTTAGGATTTGACCTTTTTTAACTCTATCCCCTTTTTTCACTAATGCACTTCTACGAGCACCCATAGAATATTCCACCATTTTACCTTTTTTATTACCTTTCGCGTCTTCATCAGCCATGATAATAATTGCTTTTTCTCCTTTTTCTTTTCTAACTTCATAGACTTCTCCATCTTCATGAGCTACAACAGCTAAAGATTTTGGGGAACGTCTTTCAAATATCTCTTCAACACGTGGAAGACCTTGAGTGATGTCAGCTCCTGCCACACCTCCAGAGTGGAAAGTACGCATTGTAAGCTGAGTTCCTGGTTCACCGATTGCTTGAGCTGCCACAATACCCACCGCTTCTCCAAGACGAACAAATAGGTTACGCCCCATATCAAGACCATAACATTTACGACATACTCCGTGAACAGCTTCACAAGTAAGTGGTGTAAAAACTGAAACTTCCTGTACACTGGAATCATTCTCTATCTCTTGAGCCTCTAAGATAGAAAGTAGATGGCCTTTCTGAAGAACTTTATCATTAACTTTTACATCTTTAGCTAACACTCTACCTCTTAAAAATTTAAGTAAAGAGATGCTGTTACCAAACAAATCTTTTCTAAAGAAAGTTTTTGATTTGTCTGTTCCACAGTCTTCTATAGTAACTATAGCATCTTGAGCCACATCAACTAATCTACGAGTCAAATATCCAGCCTGAGCAGTTTTAAGAGCTGTGTCCGAGTTACCTTTACGAGCACCATAAGTTGTAATAAAGTATTCAAGCGGTGTAAAACCTACAATATTAGAACCTATAACAGGGTATTCCATTTGTCCTCCTGAATTGTTAACCATAATACCTTTCATACCAGCAAGCTGTATAAGCTGTGACATACTACCACGAGCTCCAGAATATATAAGATCATTTACAGAGGAAGAAGAACTTGTAACGATGTCATCTTTTAGAATATTCTCAAGTCTTTTTCTTATTTCTTTCCAAGTGTCAATTGCTTTATTGTGCTTCTCTTCTTGAGATAGTAAACCTTCGCTATAATCATCTTCTATCTTATCGATCTTTTTCCAACCCTCTTCTATAAGAGCTTTCTTCTCTTTTGGCTCTTGTACTGCTGTTAAGTTCCAAGTTGTACCTGATTTTGCAGCATATTTAAAACCGAAAGTCTTGATCTTGTCTATAATCTTAGGGGCTTCTTCAGCATCAAATTTGGCAAAAACATCTTCCATTATTACATTCATTTCTTTTTTACCAACTTGATAATTCATATATGGATAATCTGAAGGGAATACAGAGTTCCAAAGAAGTCTGCCAACAGAAGTTTCAAAAACTTTACCATCATAGGCCTCGTATTTAGGCGTATTCGTAGGCATAACCATAATCTTAGCTCTTATATCCACGATACCAAAATTCTGTGCAGTAATAGCTTCATTGGGTGAAGGGAAATACTTACCTTGACCCATAGCATCTTCTTCAATAGTTGTCATCCAATAAGATCCCAAAACCATATCCATACGAGGATTAGTAATTGGATCTCCAGATCCAGGTTTTAATAAGTTTTTGTGCGCCGCCATAAGCTCCCTAGCTTCTTGTTGAGCTTCATCAGAAAGAGGTAAATGTACTGCCATCTGATCTCCGTCAAAGTCAGCATTAAAGGCTTCACACACAAGTGGATGAAGCTGAATAGCGCTACCTTCTATTAGTTTTGGTTTGAATGCTTGTATACCAAGTCTGTGAAGTGTAGGGGCACGATTCAGAAGCACATATTTACCTTGTATAACTTCTTCTAATATTGCCCACACTTCTGGAACATTATCTTCTATTAATTTATTAGCTCCGCGTATATTAAAAGTAAATTCTCTTTCTATCAACTTAGAGATAACGAATGGTTTGAATAATTCCATAGCCATGTGCTTAGGAAGTCCACACTCATCTAATGATAACTCTGGTCCAACTACAATCACAGAACGAGCAGAATAGTCTACACGTTTACCAAGCAAATTACCGCGGAGTATACCTGTTTTACCTTTAAGATTATCTGAAAGTGACTTAAGTACTCTTTTTTGTCCTGTAAGAGCAACTGCCGCATCTCCATGTCTAGCTGAATTATCAACCAAAGCATCCACCGCTTCTTGCAAGATACGTTTTTCATTACGCAAGATAACGTCTGGAGCTTCTATTTCTAATAATTTCTTAAGACGATTGTTTCTATTGATCACTCTTCTATACAAATCATTCACATCAGAAGTTGCATGGCGACCACCTTCAAGCGCAACCATAGGACGTATTCCAGGAGGTATGATAGGCAATGCGGTCAAAAACATCCATTCTGGTCTAAGATCAGCATTTCTAAAAGCTCTAACCAAAGATAATCTTTTCTCGAGCTTCTCTCTATCAGTAGACCCTGATTTTTCTAGCATATTAGCCACTTCCTTTTCAAGAACATCAAGATCAATTCCTTTAAATACATCATATATAGCTTCAGCTCCTATTCTAGCTTCAAAACAAGTTCCGTATCTCATAGCATATCTATGATAAACTGTTTCGTCTAATATTTTCCATGGACTTATTTCTTTGATTTCGCGCTTAGCGTTGCTCATAAGCTCCATCAATCTATCGCGAGTTTTTTCATCTTGAGCTGATTTAATTTTCTCTTTAAATTCAGACTCAAGATTCCTTATAACTTCTTCGCGAGCAGTATCATTAACTGAAGTGATGATATAACCTGCAAAATATATAACCTTTTCTACATCTGACAAAGAAGCACCTAATATCATGGCTATTCTAGAAGGCACATTACGTAAAAACCAAATATGTGCAACAGGAACAGCAAGATCAATATGACCCATTCTCTCACGACGTACTATAGACTGAGTTACTTCTACTCCACATTTCTCACAAATAATACCTTTATAGCGAATACGACGATATTTACCACAATAACATTCATAATCTTTTTCTGGACCAAAAATCTTTTCATCAAAAAGACCATGTCTTTCACTTCTACCGGTACGATAGTTAATCGTTTCTGGTTTGGTAACCTCTCCATAACTCCATTCCCTAATTGCTTCAGGAGAAGCAATTTTTAGTGTGAGAGTATCAAACTTTTTCGTGTTTATAGTTTTCATATTTTTTGAAAATTATTTTAAATTAGATTATTTTTAATTATTGATAATATCTTCTCCTATAATTTCTTCTCCTGCTTCTTTATCTGTATCATTTGGAACTATATTTAATCCCAAACCTCTTAGATTATTAAGTAGCACATTAAAGGAAGCTGGGGTTCCTGGCTCACGAATCTCCGTACCTTTGATAATCGCATCGTAGATCTGAGAACGCCCTTCGATGTCATCCGACTTAACCGTTAACATCTCTCGAAGTGTGTGGGCTGCACCGTAACCTTCAAGTGCCCATACTTCCATCTCTCCAAAACGCTGACCTCCTCCTTGAGCTTTACCTCCAAGTGGCTGCTGCGTAATAAGAGAATATGGTCCAATTGAACGCTGATGTAATTTATCTTCTACCATATGATGAAGTTTCATCATATACATAGTTCCAACGGCTATTGGCTTCTCAAATTCTTCTCCTGTTCTACCGTCAAAAAGAGTAACTGTACCACTTTTATCCATACCAACTTCTTCTAATTCTTTTTGGATTTCTTCTATAGTTGCTCCTTGGAAAGCCGGCACTATAGCTTGATAATTAAGTTTTTGTGCCGCATAACCAAGATGCATTTCAAGGATTTGGCCAAGATTCATACGAGAAGGGATACCCAGTGGAGTTAATATGATATCTACAGGAGTACCGTCAGCCATATAAGGCATCTCTTCAACTGGAAGAACTCTAGAAATAACACCTTTGTTACCGTGACGTCCAGCTAATTTGTCTCCTACAGTGATGTTTCTGATCTGTGCAACTTCCACATGTATTCTTTTAATAACACCAGAGTCTAATGAGTCTCCTTTCTCACGAGAGAAAACTTTAATACCTATAACTCTACCTCTTTTACCATTATCCAGTCTAAGTGAAGTGTCTTTTACATCTCTAACCTTATCACCAAAAATAGATCTCAGTAATCTCTCTTCTGGAGAAAGTTCAGTCTCGCCTTTAGGTGTGATTTTACCAACCAATATATCCCCAGGAAGAACTTCTGCTCCTATTCTAATGATTCCATCTTCGTCCAAGTTCTTCAGTTTTGCTTCTGAAACGTTTGGTATGTCATGAGTAGTTATTTCTTCTCCTAATTTTGTATCGCGTACATTACAAATAAATTCTTGTATGTGAATAGAAGAGAATTTTGAATCTTTTACAAGATTTTCAGAGAGGATAATTGCGTCTTCATAATTGTATCCATTCCAAGGCATAAATGCCACAGTCACATTCTGTCCGAGTGCAACTTGTCCATTATCAGAAGTTGCCGAGTCAGCAAGTACATCACCCTTTTGTACTTTTTGTCCCAAGTGAACTGTTGGAGATTGGTGGGCTACGTTAAAATTATTAGTTTTAACAAAGCTCGAAAGTCCGTATTCTTTTTCCTTTTTTCCATATTTTACTATAATTTTGGAAGCATCCACATATTTTATTTCTCCTTCATCTTCAGCATATATAAGTCTACCTATATCACGAGCAGCCACAGCTTCTGTTCCTGTTGCTACATATGGAGCTTCACGAACCATAAGAGGTACTGCTTGACGCTGCATGTTGGAACCCATCAGAGCACGATTGGCATCATTATGTTCCAAGAAAGGAATCATAGAAGTTGCTATAGAATAAGCTTGGTTAGTTGCAACGTCTACATATTCAACTTCTGATACATTAACAATAGTTGGCTGAGAATTTTTTCTCACAGCCACTCTATCTCCTAGAATTTTACCTGTCTTGTCATACTCGATTGAAAGAGGCGCTATAACGTGTTTCTCTTCTTCAAAAGCATTCATATATATCACATCGTCTGTGATTTTGCCATTTTTAACTTTGGCGTATGGAGTCTCAAGAATACCAAACTCATTAATACGAGCATACATAGCCTGTCTTAATATAAGTCCGATGTTTGGACCTTCTGGGGTTTGGATTGGACATACACGTCCATAATGACTAGTATGCACGTCACGCACTTCAAATCCTGCTCTCTCACGAGTAAGACCTCCGGGCCCAAGGGCCGAAAGTGTTCTAAGACCTTCTATCTCAGATAGCATATTCTCTTGATCCATAAACTGTGAAAGCTGATTCACTGTAAAGAATTCTTTGATACGCGCCTGAAGAGGTCTTTGGTTAATTATAGAGATAGGTAATGTTGTATCTATGTCTATAACTGACATTTTATCTTGAATATTACGTCTCATCTGCAACATACCTTTACGAACTTGAGCGGCCATCATCTCTCCAAAAAATCTAACACGTCTAGAACCAAGATGATCGATATCATCTGGTTGAGAAGCTGGGTCATTATTCAATCTAATCAGCTCTTCAATAATCATAACCATGTCTTCTTTTGACAAATTTTTTCTATGCTTTTTGTCTTCATTAGACAGATTAAATCTTTTATTGAATCTGAATCGCCCTACAGGAGATAAATCATATCTTTCCTCTCCAAAAAGAGAGTCAAAATACTCTTTGGCTGTCTCTGGAGTGGCTAGGTCTCCGTCACGAAGTTTTTTATAAATCTCAACATAACTATCTGATACAGTTTTGATTGATTCTCTAGAGATAAGAGATTTAATTTGTTCTTGATATTCACTTTTAAAAGCCTTGATTATCTGATCGTCTGTAGAATAACCAAAAGCTCTAAGTAATGGAATAATAGAGAATTTTCTTTTTTTATCAATACGTACAGAGATTTCATTGTCTGGTTCAGACAAAACTTCTGTCCAAGCACCTCTTGAAGGTATGATTTTGGCTAGAAAGTATCTTTTACCTTTAATATCATCAGTATCAAAAAACACACCGAAGCTTCTAGCTAGCTGTGGCACAACAACACGTTCTACTCCATTCACCACAAAAGTACCGTGCACGGTCATAACAGGGAAATCAGACAAGAATATTTCTTGTTCTTTTGAAGTCCCAAGTGATTTGTTAGTAAGTTTTACTTTGGCGCGAAGAGGTGCTTCATAAGTCAACTTGTTGTCTTTGGCATAAACCTCATCATATTTAGGAGCCGTTACTTCATAAGATAAAAACTCTAACTCGAACTTTTTATCTGAATAATCTCGGATAGGACTGAATTCTTTAAAAATATCTCCAAGCTCCTTCTCAACTAAATTCTTATAAGATGCTAACTGGTTCTCCACCATGTTAGGAAGTTCAACTAAAGGCTTTCTGTATTTTCCGAAAGTCTTTTTAGGAAGTGTTGCTACGGACGATGCGCCCTTAGCTTCTTTATTTTGTGACATAATTACAAAATCTATTAATTACAAATTAATAAGGTTGATAAGACGCTCGGCACAACACAATCTTTTTGCGTTTGCATATTATATCACAAAAATATATAAAAACAATAGCAAAATACACTTTTTTAGCATTATTAATAAATTATTATTAGGTATTGCCTAAAATATAAATAAATTATATAATTCAAGTGCTTCTAAAACTAAAAACTTAGAAGCGCTTTCTTTCAATCACTAAACTAACTGCGGAGAAATATAGTGGGACGATTTTTACTACCCCTTTACCCACTAGAGGCGTTACTGTCAGAAATTTCTTGTGAATTCAAAAAAATTTCTGAAATTAATGGCAAAATGGAAAAAAAATGCAACTGCCACAAAGATACTTTTCCTAAGTTTGTCCATAATCATATACTTTCCTTGGGACATTCGGGAAGGCTGATTTTGCTTTCTGGCGACGAAGAAACTTTTGTTGCCTTAAATCCAAACTGGAGTCAATAAACGCAAAATAAGATAGTTAGAAAAAATAAAAGAGAAGAGAAGACAAACAGGGAAAGTGTAAAATAAAAAATGCTTTCCAACATTACAAGCGGGCTCGAACGAGTCCGCTTTATATATTATTTATATATTACTGAGAATGCGCATTGTTCCAGTCTGTCATATTCGTATTATTCCAATCTGTTTGCTGAGTATTCCAATCTGTCATTGAGTTTCCATTCCAATATGAAGCATCATATCCGGATCCATTATTATAATTATAATACGAACCTGTTATGACATTAGTTTTATACTCATAGATATAAGGACTTTGATATTTGGTACTATTATTATATTCATCTATATTTGGCACTCTTACTGGTTCAAATTGAAAATTATTACTCCCAAACAAAGAAAATCCTGCCCACTCTCCTGGATATGGAAAATGTATCCAAGACTTTTTATTATTAGTCACTTCATTTTTATTACTAAAGTAGCCAGTTAAATTTTCTTGAGAAAGAGCCGGGAAAATTGCCGTTAATATTTTTAATACCAAAAACACAACAATGGCAACTAATATCCATTTAAATATAACTCCTATGGCGCCTCTTATGCTTTTAAACATGGGATTTAATAAATAAATTATATCATATTTATTTTACTCCATTGCAAGTATTTTTGCTCCACAATCCAGTAAAACTATTTTTGGCTTCTATTTGAAAGTTTTTAAATTCTTTTTGATACTTATAAGGTCTATCATAAGTGTATTCATAAGCGTAACCATCTTGTATCATCTTGGCATTAAGCATAGTCCCATTATCAAGATAAATATAAGCTAATAGCCTTCCATTTCTATCATACAAATCTTGAGTTGGATCAGTCTCAAGTGATACTGATTGAGAAGAAGCCAAACCTTTCATATAAATACTCGCTTCTTTACCAAAACACTCTACAGGTCTGCGGGGGTCAACTGATTCTGGAGAATTAATTCCTATTAACCTAACCCTTTCTTCTTTTCCATTACCGACAATGTCTACGGTATCGCCGTCTACAACTTTTGTAACATAATAGCCAGATTTAATGTTGATTCTGTCATTGGTAGTTAGAACTGTGCTTGAAGAAGAGCTGCTACGAAAAATTGTAATATTATCTAAAATATTTTTAAAAGAAACAGCATCTTTAGAGTAAGTTTTGGGTATATAATCAGTACTGCTAAGACCAGTACTCTCTTGTATCTTCTGCTGAAAAAGTAAACCAGTTCTAGAAAATAAAAACTGATACACAATAGCGAATATAATTATATACCCTAAATACTTAAGCAGCTTATTTGTATCTTGGCCGTGAGCTGACATAAACTCTCAAATTAACAAACGAATGGATTATTAATTTTTTTGATTAAATTGTATATGGTAATAACAAGTATGATAATAGCTACGTAGCCTAGCTCCTCTCCACCATATGGCAACCAAGACATAAAACCTATAGACAAGAAACTTCCAAGCAGCACAATACTACAACTAGCACAGTGAGACGCCAAAACAGCAAGAGCTATAGCCCCTGAAATGAAAATATTCTCCTTTCTAACCTGTTTTTTGATAGTGAGGGTTTTTTGTAAATATACAAATTCTATCAAAAGAGCTATGTTAACGCTTGAAAGAACTGTCGTAATCATAATCAATAGAAAAGAATTTCCTATAAAAGTATTCTTCCAATCATATATTGTAAGGATAGAGGCAAAAAAATCGCCTGTTAATCTGTATAAATCTCCAAAATACGAATAATTCTTAAGCCACATTATAAGATTAATAAGAATGAAAAAACTTATTAAAAATCTAATCCAAAATCTTTTTGATTTAATATAGCTGATAAAATTATTTTCTTTTGGCATAATCATTTCTGAATCTAATTATAACATTTTATATTTAGATTAAAAGACTGAATGAATCTTGACTTGATAAAAAGTTTTTTTCGTGTTATTATAAAAGGATGAAATTCACATCTACTCAAAGTACAAGAATCAATAAAGCAGTACAAAAATCTGGATTATACTCCAGAAGAGAAGCTGACAGCCTTATAGAAGGTGGTAAAATATTTGTTAACAATAAAAGAGCTGTTCTTGGACAAGTTATAAAATCTGGTGATATAATAGATATTAGAATAGAAAACAAAATAAATAAATACGCCCTCTATTACAAACCTAAAGGGGAAGTTACAAGCATTTCTAGCAAAGAAAAACTACAAAACTTACATCCAGTAGGAAGATTAGATAAGGAGTCAGAAGGCTTATTGATATACACTAATGACCATAGACTGGTTGACGCCCTGTTGAATCCTCTTAATAAAATCGAAAAAGAATACAGAGTCAAAATCAGGGAAAAAGCTACTCCAAGAGTAGAGAGAATACTAAAACAAGGAATACAAACCCAAGAAGCTACTTACAGCCCTGTCAAAAATGTAAGAATGAGTGAAGATTGCAGAACGCTTTATATAACTTTAACTGAAGGTAAAAAGCATGAGATCAGAAGAATGATGAACGCTCTTTTCCTGACCATAGACTCACTAATTAGAATAAGAATTGAAAAGTTCACCGTCAAAAATATGAAGCCTGGACAAGTCCAAGAATTGGCAGAAGCGGATTTCGACTTTATTTTTAGAAACCAAAAATAAAAAATAATAATTAAAAATTTTTAATTATTATTTTACTAACTATTGCAAAGTAACTTTTTTATTTTCTACAACGTATACTCTGGCAATATCAAGACTCTTTATTTTCTCATTGTGACTAGTAATGATAATAGCAGCTCCTTTAGACTGAAAATACTTTATTACTTCAAAAACTTTTGCCACCGCTTCCTTATCAACTCCAGAATCTGGCTCATCCATCAGTATAACTTTTGGGTTTAAAGCTAACATATGCATGAGCTCTGCTTGCTTTTTTTGTCCACCAGAAAATCCAACATTAACATCACGCAACAAAAGACTTGTATCTAGATCGAACTTATTGCACTCCTCTTCTAATTCCTTTTTAAAATTAGTAATGTTCTTACTTGAATCTGGATTGAGGATTTTGTAACTTCCATATAACATTTTTATAGTACTTAATCCTTCTATTTCTGGAGCATGTTGCAAAGATATAAACATACTAAGACGTGCCAACTCAAAACCTTCTAATCGAGTAATATTTCTATCATTTAACAGCACTTCCCCACTCTCTATCTTGTAGTCTGGATGATGCATAATAGTGTTGAGTATAGTTGACTTGCCAGAACCGTTACGACCTTCAAGCAGAACAATTTCTCCCTCATTCACAAAAAGATTAACATCTTCGATTAAGTTAAGATTATTATCTGTGTTATTGATTTTTAGATTTTTAATTTTGAGCATATTTTATATTTTACAGTTTTTGATTGTATTTTCAAGTGCACTATAAGATAAAAGTGCGCAATTAACTCGAGCTGGACTTATTTTTATCCCAAGCATTTTATATATATCTCCTGGCATTATATTCTTAACATCATTCAAGTCCATATCTATTAACTTTTCGGTTAACATACTAATACTTGCGATAGATACGGCGCAACCTTCACCCTGAAACCCAACGTCTTTTATCTTATTCTCTTCTACCAGGAAATATAACTCAGCTCTATCCCCACAAGATGGATTTTCACCCATGCCCGCACAGGTATGATTCTCTATTAATTTTTTATTTCTAGGATTATTAGCGTGATCTAATATTTGTTCTTGATACAAATCTTCCATAATTAATTATATTCTTAATATTATATCTTTATTTTTGTTTTAGATAGTTCTATAAAAATTTACTTCTTGACAATTATAACACTAATGTTATAGAATGTAAAATGCTGCTTTCAAAAATAAATTAGGTGCAGCAAGATTTTTTGAAAACACAGGCTTATATAGGAGATCTGTAATGATATACACTGTTGACGCTCTTAGGCAAATCCAAACTGAAATGCTTGAAATATGCATAGATGCACAAAAAAATAATGTAAAAGTGTTAGAAATGGCTAGCATAATGTGCAGACTGCATACTTGTGTCTTAAACCTAACCTTAGCGCAACTAAAGTTTTTATTGAAAACTTTAGATAGCCCAGAATGGTCAAATCTAACAAAAAAATGGGCGGCCATGGCTGTACACAATAGGATTATGGTTTTAGAAATGTGGCCAGAATTCGAAGCTTGGTTGGAATCTGACAAAAGAGTTGTTGATTTCTTTATTTTTGGACTAGAAGCTTGGAATAATCCAAGACCTACTATTCACTAAAATGTTTCGCTGAATCAAAGGTGTGCCGAAGGCACACCTTTTTGTTTTCCCAGTTTTAATTTTATTTTCTTCTTATTCTCTTCTTATGTTCTGAATGCCCTACTTCTGGAATTTATCTAAAACTTTTTGAAGTCCTTTTACAAAAACATCAACATCCTTTTTTGTATTATAAAAATAAAGAGAAATTCTAGTAAGAGCAGATACACAATTTTTTTTCATAAAAAGCTGAGCGCAATGATGGCCACTTCTTACCGCAATATCATTATCCGCTAGAATCTGTGCAACATCGTGAGCATGCACACCGTCGACCTCAAAACTTATTATTCCTATATTATTATTTATTTCTTTCTCTGCAAAAACTTTAATTTTATTTTCTTTTTCCAGATCTGAGATTTTTTCTAAAGCGTATACCGTTACTTCTTCTATCTGGTTTCTTATTTTTTCAATTGTTATATTGTTAATATAATCTATAGCATAACCAAGTCCAATTACTCCAGCTATATTGGGAGTCCCGGGCTCAAATCTTCTGTTGTCTGACCTATAACTTGTATTATCCTTATTAACATCCCAAACCATACCTCCACCCCAAGAAGTTGGCTCGAACTGATTAAGAAGTTCATGTTTTATATACAACACCCCAACCCCTGAAGGACCACACATTTTGTGGGCTCCAAAATAACTGATATCACAATCAATATCTTTAACATTTATATCAATATGTCCAGCTGCGGCCGTCATATCACAAAACGTAATAATTTTGTGGCTTTTAGCTTTATTAAAAATGCTTTTAACATCAAAGATCTGACCAGTAACATTAGAAGCTAGCGGACAAGACAATAATAAAGTCTTATCACCAAGATTCTCAAGGCCTAAAACTATTTTTAAATTATTTCTTTTGGCAAATTCTTGAAGAGGCACTAGCTCACTATGATGAGACTCCTCAACAAGAACAATCTCATCTTTACTTTTTAGCTCCTCGATATTCTTCTTATAATATCTTTCAAACATCATAATGGATTTATTAGAAGAATCTGTTGAACCAGAAGTAAAAATGATCTCATCTTTTTTGGCTCCTATAAAATCAGCAACCTTAGCTCTGCTGTCTTCATACTCTTTGGTTGCTCTCTCTGCACTTTTATATAATCCTCTGTCTATATTTGACTTATACAAATAGTAATACTCATTCATCTTTTCTATTACAAAGTCCGGCGTGAGTGAAGATGCAGTGTTATCAATATATATCAAATCACTTTTGTGTAAAGACTTATAATTATTGAATATTTGGAAATCTTCTCTATGCATATATTTATCAAATTAATTTAAAAAACCCTCAACTATTTTGTTACTAGCCTCTTCTTTACCATACCCCCTAATGAACATATACCACATTTTCATCTGGTCTATATTACTGATTCCAACAGAATGAGAAGTTGGAAAATTCTGACTAGCTATATCTAGGGACGGCTCAGCATCTATCTCAGCCGTATCAGAAAGTAATAAAAATTTTGCTTTCTGATTACCAGATCCTGTCGACCCTTCCTCCGCCAATAAAGACGATCTATATATTATTCTACTTTGATCATTAGATACACCTTTACATTCAATTTTAGATTTAATGTTTTTATTTTTGGCAACTATTTTGTGATATATATCCGCCACCGCATCATCATAAGTCTCCCCAGAACATCTTATACTAATCTCTATATCATCTTCTGATGTTATACAAGTTATATGTGTAAGGCCTTCTATAATATTGTGGTGAATATAAGTGTCACCAGTACAATAAACCTCATAATTACCAGGTTCTGACAAAATCAAATCACCAAAAGCATTATAAATTCTTTTGACCTCTTCTACTTTATATGGAGTTGATACTTTTAAACCGTATGGATACATAGTCATTAATATATAAAAGGATTTAATCTTGACATTATACTATAAAATATAGTGATATCCAAACCAAGAATAATTCAATCAAATATCATTCACATTTATTATATAAAACTTTTCCTTTGGCCAGAGCATCAGCTTCTGACTTGTAATAGACCAGATTCTTAGCCGAAAGATTATTACCTCCGCAGCCTTTATAATAAAAATACTTACCTTTACTACTACCAAAAATTAAGCTTTTGTTAACGTCTTGATCTTTATCTAATTGAAAAGTTTCTACAGTGTCAATAGTATTACTGGCATTGGGAAGAAATATATCTCCTGAAGCGATATCAACGACTTGAAAATTTGTCTTGTCACTTTCTATGCCAGATATTCTGCCTGAAACAAATCCAACAAAAAGTGCACACGCCATAGAGGTAAATACAATAAGTGATTTGCTTATTCTGTTGTCCAGTAACTTAATGATATATTTTAGTTTCATTTATAGCAAATATAATAAAGACTTGTAACTTTATA
>JAUPVO010000043.1 GCA_030916975.1 Patescibacteria group bacterium | reverse complement strand
TATCAGTAGCAGTAAGTTTAATAGTAATTGTGCGTGTTTTCTTTTCATTTTCTTATAATCCATAACCCAATTCGTTTACCTGATAATCTTCACTTAATGTTTCTTTTAGTGATTGTTCTAAATGTTCTGTATACAATCTTAATCTTCTATCAAGATATATTGCGTCCTTTAACATTTCTATTGTCTGGTCTTTATTCTCAAATGTTTGAGTTTCGTATCTACCTTTTAATAAATATCTGATAGCTCTGTATCTATTCTTTACTAGCATTGTTTCAGGGTCGGCAGTAAACATATCTTTTATAGATTTGTTCCAGTATTCCGTTTCTGATTTTGAGCGTCTCATGTTACCACTGGTAATCCCTAACTTCGTCTTTTGCTCTTTCTATAGCGTCTTCATACTTTCCAACTGTCATAGTTATCTTTTTAGCTCGACGTTTTTGTTCTTTAAGTTCCGCTATTTTTTGTTCCTTCTTTTCCTTCTCAATTTCTTTGATTTCTGCTTTTGATAATGGTTTATATTCTTGTCTGTTTATATAGTCAAACCATTTTTCAGCTATAGTTTCTTTTAAGAAATCACCAGTTAGCTTCTTTTTTTTATTAAACGTTTTTACCGCCTTCTTTTTTACTACTTTTTTCTTTTTACTATTTTTTTTCATATTTAATCTTTAAAACTACTAATATATTCTTCTGCTATCTTATCTAATAATAGAATTGACTTTGTTGTAGCGTAATCGTAGAAACTCTCGAAGTCTCCTTGTAGGTTTTTATCTGCCCAAACTTTCCATGCTGATTTTCTAAACTTTACAGAGTTATTTCTTAGGTCTTTAGTCTTAGCTACTGTTCCATGACTATCCTTAATAACAGCAATTATTGGTTTGAACTTATACAGGATATTATGTGTTCCGTCTTGGTTTGGTACTTTTGTTTCTGATATAACTTCGCCTGTTAGTTCTACAGTGTAGGCTTCTTCCATTTGCATTTCTATTGGAAGAGTTGCTTTACCCGTTAGTTGTAATACGTATTCGTTTATCATATTAGAAAGGAATTTCTTCTCCTGTTTCGTTATCTACTGGCTTTGGTGCTTCTTCTTTTGGTTTTCTATCAAAAACATAAAATGAAGTATTTGGGAACATATTTAGTTCTACATATTCTTTTCCGTCATCTGTAACCTTTAGTGCTCCAGCAACTAGCCATTGTGTTTTTTCTACACCTTCTTTTAAATAAGTCTTTTTTGTTACTATATCTTTGATTATCATATTATTTGTTTAATTTATTGTTAATATATTCTGTTAAATCCCATATTCTTTGTCCTTGCTCGTTTACAGGATATGGGAAGTTTTTATCTCCCTTTACTTCATTTGCGGTGACATATTGTATAGGAAAATCATAAAGAAATCTTCCTATACCCCATTGTACCCCAGCACGTTTAAGACTATCACTTGCTTGTCCCTTTTCTTTTTCAATGTTTGACTCTGACCCTGTATCCCATTTCCACACCCAATTACCGTCAATGTTTATTCCTATACCAGCAAATGTTTGACCTCCTATATCTTTAAAATCTGACTGCCAATTTCCTTGACCGCAAACCTCATCTAATAAGTTCATAACATCTCTAGCGTCAATATAGGCTACACATTGACCTTGTGGTTTGTTTTTAGAGAAGGATTGTACTCTCCACTGACAAGGTATTTTCTTTTGTAAGTCTTTTAAATTCATATTAAAACTCGTTGTTAATTTTAGCTATTTCTATATCTGCTTCCAAATCTGCTATCAATAATTCTAGCGTAGGAATTAGTCCTTCTTTCTCCATCTCTGCTTTTTTATCTCTTAGAAATGTTACCAGTATTGGTAAAAACATATTCCACATTGTTTTATTTTGTTCCATATTATATTCCAAAATAATTATTAGCTTCTGATAATGACTCGAACCTTGGGTATTGTGTATGTCCGTTAAAAGGAGCTTTTATATCTTCCTTTCTACATCTTACACATTTACCTAGTATCTTACTTTTGTTTACAAATAATCTTCCTGAGCATTGAACACATTTATCTTTTGGTTCTATTGCTTCAAGTTCTTTACCTCTAAACATTTGTTCTTCAATAATTAAATCACTCATATATTTACTCATTATTCTGCTACTCATACAGTATGCACCATTGATGTATATATTACAATAGGGGGCTGTGGATAAACTATTTCTCGCTTTCTATTTCTCTTTTAATATCTTTCTTAAATAAACCATTGTGTGTTCTTTAACCTTTTTATCTTTATAGTCTTTTGGATTATTTAGTATATCGTCAACTAATATTAGTATTTCTTCTTTCATATTATTTCTTTTTATTTAATAATGTGTATATATATCTATTCCATGATAGACCTGATTCTAATAATTAAGTATACGACTCTAACTCTTGATTAGCTCTAAGAGGTAGGTAACGATATGTGATTTACAGATGAATACATGTTATAGACCTCTTGTATCTTAACTATATTCTGAATGAGTGAGAGACAAATCAAATGGCACGGAGGTCTGTCGTAGTAATGACCAAGGGCTTAGATAATTTACTTGAGGGGAAGTAGTTTGCCAAAC
>JAUPVO010000042.1 GCA_030916975.1 Patescibacteria group bacterium | reverse complement strand
TATAAAGAATCTTACTCGTGATGACGGATCAACAAAAAATATTTATCTTCTAAAAAAGGATAATATCCACGATAACAGTTTACAGGTTATCAATCAGTATGCGACGGAAGATGGCAAACGTTCTAACCGTTACGATGTATCAGTGCTCGTAAATGGTCTGCCCTTAATCCATATTGAACTTAAACGTCGTGGAGTTGCGATTCAAGAAGCTTTCAATCAGATCAATCGCTATCAAAGAGAAAGCTTCTGGGCTTCTTCTGGACTCTTTGAATATGTGCAGTTGTTCATCATCTCCAACGGCACACATACCAAGTACTACAGTAATACTACTCGTGCACAGCATGTTAAAGAATCAAATGAGGGTGCGAGAAAGAAAGGAAAAAGAACAAGTAATAGTTTTGAATTTACGAGCTGGTGGGCAGATGCAACCAATCGCCCTATTACTGATCTTATGGACTTTGCAAAGACATTTTTTGCAAAACACGCTATTTTAAATATCCTTACAAAATATTGTGTATTTACTACAGATCGATTGTTGTTGGTTATGAGACCCTATCAGATTGTGGCAACAGAAAGAATATTAAGTAGGATTGAAGTAAGTACAAACTATAAAAAACTCGGAACACCAGACGCAGGGGGTTATATTTGGCATACGACAGGATCTGGTAAAACTTTAACTAGTTTCAAAACTGCTCAACTTGTAAGTAAATTATCCTACGTAGATAAGGTCGTATTCGTTGTTGACCGTAAAGACTTGGATTATCAAACAATGAAGGAATACGATAAGTTTGAAAAAGGTGCGGCGAACAGCAACACAAGTACTTCTGTTCTTAAAAAACAGCTTGAGGATTCAAACTCACGAATTATTATTACTACTATTCAAAAACTTGATCGGTTCATCGGTCGTAACGGAGAACACGCAATATTTGATGGGCACGTAGTCCTTATCTTTGACGAATGCCATCGCTCTCAATTTGGCGATATGCACGCCGCGATTACAAAAGCATTCAAAAATTACCACATATTTGGATTTACTGGTACTCCTATCTTTGCTACCAATGCATCTTCTGGTGGTCGTCCTGATTTGAAAACTACAGAACAAGCATTTGGTGAAAAGCTACATACCTACACTATTGTTGACGCTATTGCAGACAAAAATGTTCTGCCATTTAAAGTGGATTACATTTCTACTGTTCGAGAAGCTGAAAACATAGAGGACAAGAAAGTAAGCGATATTGATCGTGAGGCGGTTCTTTCTGCACCAGAACGTTTAGAAAATATTGTTAAATATATTCGTGAACATTTTGACCAGAAAACAAGACGTAATAGTTTTTATAAAATAAAAGAACGAAGACTCGCAGGATTCAACTCAATCTTTGCCGTATCTTCTATTGATGTAGCGAAGAAATATTACACTGAATTTAAAAAACAGCTCGCAGATGAGCCAAGTGACAAACGCTTAAAGATAGCGACTATATTTAGTTTTGGAGTTAATGACGAAGATGCCGATGGAATGATTGATGAAAACTCTGAAGACACAAGTGGTCTAGATGTGAGTTCAAGAGACTTTCTTGATAGTGCTATTATGGATTACAACAAAATGTTTGGAACATCCTATGACACTTCTTCAGATAAATTCCAAAACTATTACAAGGATGTTAGTCAGAGAGTAAAGGATCGAGAAATTGATATCCTTATTGTAGTTAACATGTTCTTGACTGGATTCGACGCTACTACACTCAATACTTTGTGGGTAGATAAAAATCTACGCCTACACGGACTACTTCAAGCATATTCAAGAACTAATCGTATTTTGAATAGTGTAAAAACTTTTGGAAATATCGTTTGCTTCCGCAACTTAGAGAAAGCAACGAATGAATCAATTGGTCTTTTCGGGGACAAAGAAGCAAGCGGAATTGTACTCCTTAAAGCTTATGCTGATTACTATAACGGTTACAAAGATGGCGATAAGGAAGTTCGAGGATATGAAAGTCTTGTTAAAGAACTTCTAGAAAAATTCCCCGTCGGAGAAAGAATTCTTGGTGAACAAAATCAGAAAGACTTCATTAAATTATACGGAGCTGTTTTGCGTGTTAAAAATATCCTTGTTACTTTCGATGAATTTGCTGGAAACGAAATTTTGACCGAACGGGATGTTCAGGATTACCACAGCATGTATATTGACCTTTATAATGAATTCCGCAAAGGTGTCGAGGAAGAGAAAGAAAATATAAACGACGATATTGTGTTTGAAATGGAGCTCATTAAACAAATCGAGATAAACATCGATTATGTTCTAGCTCTTATAAAGATATACCACGAAGATCATACCAAGAACCGTGAATTGTTGCTTGATATTAATAAAGCCATTGATTCCAGCGTTGAACTACGCAATAAAAAAGACCTTATCAATCAATTTATTACCTCTCTAGATGTTCACGCAGTTGTTGATGAAGATTGGCAAAAATTCGTTGAAGAGAAAAAGATTGAAGAACTTGAAAAGATTATTACTAATGAAAATCTCGACCATGATGCTACTTATTCATTTATAAAGAATGCGTTCAGAGATGGTAACGTCCCCACAACAGGCACTGCAATCTCAAAAGTACTACCACCAGTATCACGATTCTCTCCAACTGGTGAGCGAAGTCAGAAACGTGAAAGTGTATTAAGTAAACTCACAGGCTTCTTTGAAAGATTCTTTGATATTTCAGGAGGCAAGTTTTCGGAATAAATTATATGGATAATGAAATTACAAACATATATCAACTGTTTAGAAAATTTCCGTGGAGTAATTTATTGGACATAAATGAAACTGACCAAAGTATAAAAATAGTTGCATCACAAGTATATATTTTAAAAAAAGAAAACGAATTTTTAAAGTTAGAATTTTACGACCTCGATGAAACTCGAGGAGACCCCATAAAAAGAGATGGCTACGTATCCCTGTTAGTTCATAAAGATCTAGATATACTTAAATTTATTAACTTTTGGGCTAACGATGAAAAATCTACTTATGGTTATAACTTTTTAAATAAAGATTTTGGCGTATTTAAAAAGATATTTAACGGTATTTCAGTAGTAAAAATATCTGAAAATTATGAGAAAGATCTACAAAAAAGAGAAAAGAATTTATTGATTAAAAAGAATAAATTCTTTGAAATTAAAAAAGCTGTAGAAGATATCAATTATAAGGCAAATTCCACCCGATCGAGCCTAGTTACTTATCTAGTTAACCAATCAAAGTTTGATTTTTTGAATCAAAGAACCCAGCGAACTACGAGTAGCCTTAAGGGAGATTTTGATTTTCTAATTCATCGATTTAATCTAACAACCAAGAAAGAAAAGGGAGACTATACTAGATTTCTTGATTCTAATGATCTAAATTCTTTGAGTTCTCTTTTTGATGGAATGATTCGAAAAAAAGTATTTGATGAGGAATTTTTAAGGAAACTCGATGAATATTTTATTAAAGAAAAACTAGAAGATATTGTCAAAAAAGGTAAAAATATTATCAATTTAAAAAGTGATAATGTTAAATCACAAGATGCAAAAGACTTAATCAAAGACTTGTTTGGTAAAGAAATAGGACAACTAGAAACGGTATGGCAAAAATACTTTGAACAATATTTGTTGTATTTGTTTTTCTCATATAAAAAAATTGTACCTAAGGTTCAATTGAAAGATTTAGATAATTTAGATAAAGACTATCCTGATTTCATTGGAGTTAACCATTATGATGGTATTGATATTATTGAGATTAAAACTCATTTAAAAAATGTACTTGTTTGGGATAAGTCGCATAAAAACTTCGCATTTTCATCAGAAATGAGTAAGGCAATTATTCAAACGATAAATTACATGGATGCTCTTTCGGATAATAAAATAAAAAAGACTAAAGATAAGAAAGATCTTCTGTCTTACTTAAATATTGACGAAAATCTGTATAGACCTCGAGGAGTAATTATTATTTCTTCAAAAGATAAGATTTGTAAAAGCCAAAATAAGCTTACTTCTGATCAAAAAACTAGGTTAAATAAGGATTTTACAAAGTTACGTAACAGTATTCATAACATTCAAATATTTACATTTGATGAGATTCTTTCAATCACAGAACGTTATGTTGAGAATATTAATACAGCAATTTAGCCTACTAGTTGTATTTTATTGCTTTTTAGAACTAACTCACTACTAATACACCCTAGTACTGATCTTTGTTCTAAGACCGAACCTTCTTTTAATACAAACTTCGCATAATCTTTTAAATCCACAACTTCTATCTTCTCAGTCTTTTTCTTTCCCAAGAACATAGCTTGTAATTTCTTAAATTTTTGAATTTCGTTATCTAGCTTAGATGTAAGTTGCACCTTGTTTAGATTTATAGCATTAATCATTTTAAGGAGTGCTTCAATAAGTTCTGGCTCAGTGATTGCAGGATTTTTACAATCCCTGTCTCTTGCTTTGGTGCATCTATAATATACATACCTGTTCACTCCACCATTTTGTAGTTTTTTAAATTTTTCATCTGCTGTAATTCCTGATCCGCATAATCCGCATTTCATAATTCTAGTGAACGCAAATTCTTTCCCTTGAGTTTTAATTACTTGAGATTTTATGGAATTTCTTGTTTCATCAAATAATTCTTTAGATATAAGAGGTGTATGTTTACCGTCATACCAATTACCACTTGTTTGAGGAAATTCGAATCGTCCATAATAAAAAGTATTATTTATTATTTTAAATACATTACCTAAACTTAAGTGATACCCTCTGTGTGTTTTAAAGTTGATTTCGTGCTTAAGCCAAGTGTAGACCTTAGAAACACTCCATTTTTCGTAAGCAATCTTTTCAAAAATTTGTTTTATAACAGGTGCACGGTCTGGATCAATTTCTACCTCACATTTTGATAATCTTTCGTTCGGCTTTCTATATCCAGTTGGCGGTTGTACTGGCCATAATCCCATCTCACACCTAGCTCTCATGCCTCGCTTTACATTAATACTTTTATTGTCATTTTCGAGTTTTGCCTGAGAACAAAGAATCATTAATAGAAATTTATCACTTGGTGAATTGGAAAAAGTCTGTCCAAAAGTTTTAATTGTGATTAATTTCTTTTGATCCATCCTGTCTACAAGTTTTCCAAGGTCTCCCGCATTACGAGAAAGTCTATCAGGAGCCCAAGTAATAATTGCATTAAATATTCCTGAATCTATGTCTTTAACTATTTCTTCAAACACGGGACGTTGACCCGATTCTTTGGCTGAATGTGATTCACGCCTAATCTCTATAATATTTAACTTTTCACGCTCAGCCACTTGTAACATCTCTTTGATTTGAGAATCAATAGATAATGCTTGTTTTTCTTCTGCTTCAGTTGATTTACGAGCGTATAAGCAATATTTAAATGTAATTTGTTCGATATCTGTCATATATATATTAATGACGCAAAAAGAGCCTTTTGCTAAGGCTCTCGTTGTTGGCAACATGTTGGTAACTTTCCTCTGATATTTTGACTTTCTGCGATAGGATGGTCGTTGAATAATAAGGTCGAAAATGTTATTATTCATTTACAACTAAATAGTAAAGTAGCCTAAACCTTTGGCAACAAAGGCATGGTGAAGTAAATCGCAACGAGCATAAAGAACCTATCATTAGGGTCGCTCGTTGCGTTATATCTGGAAACGGATATATGAGTCGCAAGACTCTACCTAGTGATAGGCTTTTTGCGTCTTATCACAGGTTTTATAAATTAAGACGCAACAGAAAATTTAAATGGAACAACAGGCAAAGAAGAAGTTTTATAAAAAATGGTGGTTCTGGGTTTTAGTAATTGGATTTTTAATAGTAGTAGGATCAAATAATAAACCTGTAGATGTTGCTCAAAATAATACAGCAAATAAAACAGCAAGTGAAGAAGTTTTTAAAGTTGGCGATCAAGTAAAGATCGGAGATTCGCTTTTAACAATAAATAAAGTTGAATATTCTCAAGGAGGTCAGTTTTCAAAACCAACTGAAGGTAACGAATGGATCAATTTAAATATCACAATAGAGAATACTGCATCTACTCAACAATATGTTACTACTCTAGGGCAAATGTTTGTGAGAGATGGAGAGAAAAACAGCTACCAAGTTACAGTGACTAATAAGGTGATGGAAAATCCATCAATTGGTCTTGATGGTACTATTATCGCTAACAGTAAAAGAACTGGTTGGGTAGGATTTGAAATACCAAAGAACTCTAAAGAACTGCAATTCCAGTACAATAAAAATGCATTCAGTGGTAGTAACAATATTCTTATAAACCTAGGAAGATAACCTAAAGAAGATCAGGCTTTCCAATTCCAGAGATAGGACCTCTTGGATTTCTTTCCACTACTTTTAAAACGAGCATAGAAAAAGCATCTACTAAATCGTCATGGTTTTCTTTACCAAATCCAAGGATTTGTTCAATAAGTATTTCTGCGCCTTGCTCTGGGAATAGAATATTACCATTTTTTAACATAGGAGTAGTGAGTTGAAGTCTTGTCTGTTTATCGTTTCTTCCAACGGGTGCAGATTCAATATATCTTTTAACATGACCCAGAGATTGGACCAATGCTTTTTGATAGCCAACATCTTCAATATATATTTTGACATGAAAACATCTCTGAAGATGGATTGCTAAAACTGTTTGCACTCGCTCCATTTGTACAGGAAAAGGTATTCGTTCATTTATTGGGTTTGGTTGGATATAGATCTTCATATTTCGACCGTATCCATATACATACCCAGATATCATTGCCGTATAGTCAGCTGTTTCTTTCTCGCTGATTGCTAAATCAACACCAACAGAGATAATTCTTAAGCTTTCATTTGGTAATTCTTTATAAAACTGAATCCAATCTGGTTTAACTACTTGCTCACTAGTAGAGATTATTTTAAGCTCGTATTCTCGATACCACGCAATGTCATCCATGGTTTTCTCTCTTTCAGCTTCAACATCTTCAAGTGTTGGGTATTTACCTAACCATAAAATATTACCTTGGTTGTCTACAATTGGATATTGACGGTATATGCCATTCATGGATTTCATCTCACCATTTTCAATCTTTTTCTGTAATCGTTTTAATAATGAATCTTCGTGCAGAAGATTTCCAACAGCAATGATTCGAGTATTCTTTGTGCCAGCTGGAATAACTTCGCCAGTGAGCCAGTTAAATGTTTTGTTTCTGCCTTCTCGAGTTTTAACGGATTCAATATCTTCTATGTCATCAAGAATAATCAGATCTGGTCGATGTTGATTGTGTCTTGTTCCACGAATACTTTGACCAGTGGAAGTTGTCATAATCTTTACATCAAGCTTCTTAATGATCAGAGCAGTCACATTACCTAAGCTGTTCCTTTCTTCTTCAAAAGGTCCTAAATCTTTTTTAAGTAATTCATTGTGAAGTAATTCATTTTTAATATTCATTAAATACTGTCTAGCTTTCTGTTCTGTCTGACCACAAAGGATAATGAACTTCTTTTGTTGTATTCCGAGAATAGACCACAAAACATACGAAGTGGTAATGAGGGTTGATTTTGCCGACCCTCTAAAAGCGACAATAACCGCAAGTTTTATCTTTTCATTATCGAGAATATTGAATATTTCTTCATGAAAAGGAGCAATTGGATAATTAACGTAGTGACCAAAATAGAAATGGAAAAAGTACCAATGACTTTGTTTGGTTATTTCTGTTCGTATTTTCTTGTCTTTAATCATTCTATTAATTAAGGATTCGGATATTATTTTTTGTTGCATATATTTATTATTTATTTATGAAAGTTGTACCTAGTTTAAGAGCCTTACGGATTATCTTTCGTTGTTCCGAGGTTAAATCCTCCGACTCTTCTTTGGTACTAATTTCAATTTTATCTTTATAATTAGGATTCCTGTGCTTAAGCCAAAATGATATCGCTGACCAATTCTTTTCTTTAATCATCGTAAACATTTGGCTTTCACTCATGTCATTTATGAATGCAACACCATCAGCCATAGCTTGATCCATTTTCTTTGAGAATGATTTATCTTGCTTTTTCCAGCGATAGATACTATTGCGAGATATACCAGTTTTCTCGCACGCAACTTGGACAATTGGAACTTTGCGCAATTCTTCAAAGAACTGATCTTGTAATTTATTCTTTTTCATAGATTTGTATTGGGTTAATTCCAGTAAATTTTTTAAATCTATTTAGGATAACTTGGCAGAAGACTGGTTCAAGCTCACAAATATAGGCAGTTCTTTTTAGCTGTTCACAAGCAATCAGAATACTTCCTGATCCAGCGGTAAGGTCAAGAACCACATCACCGACCTTTGTGCATCTACGTAGAGCTTTATGGTGTAATAGAGGGCTCTTTTCTGTGGGATGAGAGTATTGGTTCGCTGGCAGTCTTTTGACCATCCAGATATTGAGCTGATCCATGATTTCTTCTGACAGGTTGTTGCCAGTCGTTAAATCATGGTTTTGAATCTCATGGAGATCATGTACTTCTTTAGAAAGATATGGTCGTCCTATCGTGCCATATACACAAAACTCTGTAACCTTATTGAAAGCTACAGATGGTGTTGGTGAACTATTATTTTTAATCCAAACAAGTAATCTTTTGGAATCAATACCGAGTTCTTTGTAGAGAGTTTGCAATAGCCAGACATATCGCTCATCGCACCAAAACATTATATGAGCATTTTCTTTGCTAACAGATAAAGCATTTTGGATTAAAGTCCTGACAAAGTTTTTATATTCTTCTTCAGTCTTATTGTCATTTATCGTTCCACCATAGTTTTGCTTATTACCAACACCTTTGTCATAACTGAGTCCAATATTGAACGGCATATCATCGTTTACCATATCGACACGGACATCTCCCATTAATTTATTTACATTCTTAGGATTAAGGGAATCACCGCAAAGGAGTCTATGTCTTCCAAGTTGAAACATATCGCCAGCCTTTATCTTCGTATCCTTTGCTTTCTTTATTTCTTTCTCTAAATCTATCGGATCATCTTTCAGTTCGACATCTTTGTCCCAGAACTTTGAGAGTTCGATTTCATCGAAACCAGTATCAAGGAGTGTGGGCAGTTCAAAGTTTTTTAAAGCTTCAAAATCCCATTCACCATCATTATGATTACTCTCAAGTGCAATCCTTGTTCGCTCATCATTGGTGAGTTGTCGATTTGGTACAAGCACATTCACTTCTTTGATTCCTAATTGAGTAAGAGCTGTCTTTCTCTGATTTCCAGAGAGAATAGTATCGTCGTTATCAACTACAATGACACTATGAAAACCACGATCTACAATTCGTTTCTTAAGCTTCTCAAGAGCTACCTTGGTAATCTTTCTTGGATTTTCTTTCCAAGGAATTAAATCTTTGACCTTTCTAATTTTTGTACTCCAAACTAAATTTACTTTAGACATATATTTTTTGTTAAAATAATAAAAGCACCTTAATCCAAAGAGGGTTGGTGCTTTAAAAAATCAGTAACAAAAAAAGACTGAATCAAAAAAACATAAACCAATTTGGGTTTACATTTCCTTAATCCAATCTTCTTCAAATAAATAGAGTCTTGAGACAATGCTCGGTCTATTGTATTTCAGTTGTTTTGATCAGACCTCAGCTAACTAACCATTTATGCTTTTGAATGGGTATGATTGCCCAGCACTTTAGATTAACTAGCCGTAGGAAGATTTATAAATTTAAAGGTACTCCTTAATAATATCATTTTTAAATAAAATACAACAATAGCCGTAGCTGTGGATTTAAAGATTACAGTTAAGTGTAACTTTATGGCTTGATCTGTGTCACTTTTGTCACTTTTCATAGTCGCTCGAGAAGGGTCGTTGTGATATAGTAAATATATTGAAATGGGCTTTACGGGGTAAGGAATCATTTGGTTCTATCTCGAGAAGGCTCACCAACAACAGCTAACACGAAATACTAGCTTCATATTATATGAAAAACCATTTAATGAACTTAAATCGAATAGCTTTCGAAAAAGTAAGAACCGGGAATAAGACAATAGAAACTAGACTCTATGATGATAAAAGAAGGGGTATTACTATAGGAGACACTGTTACATTTTGGTCTAATGAAGATAAAGTTGATGTGGTTGTTACAGACTTATTAAAATATACAAAGTTTGAAAATTTATTTTCTAACAATGATTTTGGTCTTTTTGGTAGTGACTCTTTAGAAAACCTAATGACTATTTACAAATACTATTCAAAAGAAGATGAAGAAAAGTTTGGAGTAGTTGGAATAAAATTTATAGTCGTTCGAGAAGGGCAGAAATGATATGCTAAAATATAATCAATAAGCCTTACCCCGTAATGAACATCCTAGACCCTATCAAAAGATGGGTCGACCGAAACAAAACAAGAAAGGTAATGCTTTCTTGTTTTGATATAAGATACGATATTCCTAACCCTATATACAGTGTATATTAAATACCTCTTCTATCTTTTTTTATTCTATAGAAGAATTTATAAAGTTCATCAAGTATCAAAATAATAAGAGAGACAAAAAAGAAATAATAGAACACATTTGGGTTAACTTTGACCGTATGCAAGAATCTGTTACCTATATCAGTATAGACGCTAGCCCACAAGAGAACTCCTTCTATAATCAATCCTATAAAAATGAACTTGTTAGAAAATGGATTGTAAGAGAAAATGGAATCATAATTCTTTCTGATATTAATGGCATTAACCCAGTGAAATAATGAAACTATTATAAGCATACAAGTTCTGACAACTTCTATCACAGCAATCTTGAGCATATATAAAAACATTGTTATAGAGACAACACTCATCACTAGGACCATATTTATAATTCTGAATATATCATACTTATTAAGTATGGATCCTCTGTAGCGAGAAAAATGATATTTACTATATCTGTGCTCTTGCCCTTCATTGGCAAGCCCAATACTAAGAAATCCATCGGTTAGAAGATTGAGCCAGAGTATCTGAACTGGCAAAAGTGCTATAGGAGTATTGAATATAACACTAGAACCAACTATTACCACTTCACCGAGAGAAGTAGAGAATAAAAAACCAAAGTTTTTCTTACATTTTCAAGTATAACTCTGGCTTCAAATATTCCATTACGAATAGATGCAAAATTATCATCAATCAAAACTAAGTCGGCTGCTTCTTTGGCTACCTCTGTTCCAGTTTTACCCATAGATATACCTATGTTAGCAGCAGCTATAGCTGGACCATCATTCACCCCATCTCCAGTCATAGCCACTATCTCATTTTTAGATTGAAGTATTTTGATTATTCTTAATTTGTCTAAAGGGTTAGCTCTAGCTATGACTTTAATTCTGTCTATACTCTCTTTGAGTTCTTGGTCGCTCATAGCTTCCAAATCCTTACTCTCTAGAGATATATGATCTTTATGGTGCAGAATGCCCACCTCTTTGGCAACATGCTTGGCGGTGTTAATATTATCGCCTGTTATCATCATTATCTTAACTCCAGTAGCAAGTACATCTTTTACAGCTTCTGCTACGTCATGTCTTATCTTATCTTCAAAAATAATAATTGCTTGTGGCTTTGATTTTGTTACATCAAAACCATAAGATCTTTTTGACACTCTTGTTGAGAGAGCCAATACCCTGTATCCACTTTTGGTAAACTGATCCACCTCTTTATTATCCTTTGCCAAAAATTCTGCCGCACCTTTGTATACCTGTACATAATAGCCATCTTTTTTGTATTCTTTAGCATTGTATTTGGTCTGACTAGTGAAAGGTATTTCTTTTGTTTCTTTCCACTCTAGATCTCTACTAATTTTATTCTTATTACTTTTATCTTTAAAAAAATAATCATACAATTTTAAATCAAGTCCAGATCCAATCATTTTACCAGCCACATCTTCAATATCAAGAGAATGAATTATCATTTTATTTAATTCATCTTTTTCTAAATCCCCTATATTAATAATCTTTTTGACACTAATATCTCCGGCTGTTAATGTTCCTGTCTTATCAGTACAGATATAAGATACACTGGCCAAAGTAGAGCCCGATGGAAGATTTTTGAGAAGCGCATTAACCTTTGCCATTCTATAAGCCCCTATAGCCAAGACCATAGTCAGAACTACTGGCAAACCTTCTGGTATAGCTGATACAGCCAGAGAAATAGAGACTTTAAAAATATCCAAAATATCATAACCCTTGTATAACCCCAAAACAAAAATCAGAGAGACAGAAACTACAACTCCATAAAGAATTGCTTTTGTGATTCTTGACATCTTTTTTTCAAATTCTGTAGCTTGTCCGATATTATTAATTATCTCTTTGGTTAGCTTGCCTATCACGGTCTCATGCCCAACCTTTTCACATATCATAATCCCTGATCCAGAACTAACAACAGTAGAACGGAAAAGTGTTGTATCATCTTCACTCTTTAGAACAGGCATAGACTCTCCATTAATTTTGCTTTCGTTAATATTTAACTCACTGATTTCTAGCAGTTTTCCATCCGCTGGAACTATATCGCCCGAACTAAGAAGGACAATATCTCCTACTACAATGTCAGTAATAGGTACCTCTTTTAGAGCTTCGCCACGAATGACTTTATTCTTAGATACAGACAAGGACTTCAAAGAATTAATTATATTACTTGTTCTATAAGATTGAGTAACTCCGATGATAGAATTAATAACAACTATAGCCAAGATAACTGCTGCGTCAGAATAATCCTTCATCAAAAATGTTACAAAGGATACAAAAAGTAATATATAGATGAGAGGACTTTTGAACTCTTTTAAAAACAGCTCAAAAAGATTTTCTTTTTTCTTTTCTTCTAAAATATTTCTACCATGCTCCTCTATGCTTCTCTTAACTTCATCATGACTCAAACCTTTAAATTCAATTTTGTCCATCATAATATGAATATAACATTTAAAAAAAAATTTATAATCTTAACTATTTCCAAAAATATTGTATTATAAAATAAAACTGCCCAAAGGCAGTTTTATTTTAATTAAATATTTTATTGAAACTATTCACTAAGACCATCCAAGTTAACATCGTACAACATAACTTCTGTAACTAGCTTGTAGTTGTATATTTCTTCTTTAGTAAACCAAACATCAACTTCATTGAAGTAAGCTTCTTCTCCGTCAGCTGGGTCAGTACAATGAACAAGATTACGCAAACCTCTACTTCCGTCAGTGTCACACAAGAAGAATGAATCAAGTGCATAATCTCCGCGTATAGTACCACTGTCAGCCGTAGTTGGTTCTGTTCCTCCAACAAGTCTCTTAACTACAGCTTGAGCTTGATTACCCTCTATCACCAAACATACTACTGGGGAAGCTGCCATATAATGAACCATTTGCCTTATAATATCTTTACCATACTCTACGGCTTCTTTTTCGATTGGTAATCCTAATTTTTTTCTATTTTCAACTATACCATTACCTTTTTTGTTATACCAAACGTCATCTTTGTTATAATGTTTAAAAATAACTTCTTCGTTAGCCTGAGTCATTTTCATAGCTACTATTTTTAGTCCAATTCTCTCAAACCTTTTAATGATTTCTCCGACTAAGCCTCTTTGTATTGTATCTGGCTTCAAGATTATAAATGTTCTCTCCTTTTTTGGATGCATATATTTCAAATTAATTTAATTATTATAATGAAAACAATTATAACACAAAACACACTTATCTTTAAGTGTGTTTTGTGAGTGTATTTTGTGTTTAATTTCCTTTTAATTCTGGATTTGAGAATTAAAATGGTATATCATCAGGATTGATAGTCTCTCCATAATTAATAGAACCCATGTCTTCATCTTTGTTGTTAGAAGATGCTGCTGTATCTGATTTACTTTCTTGATTATTATTATAATCACCAGTTGAACCAGACCTAGAACCAAACTGAACTCCGTCAGCAATAATCTCTGTTCTATACTTCTTACCACCACCATTAGCATCCTCCCAACTTCTAGTAACTATTCTACCTTCTATCATAACTTGTTGGCCTTTTTTAAGATATTCAGCTGAGGTTTCAGCTTGGCGACCAAACACCACAATATTATGATACTCTGTTTCTTCTTTTTTCTGTCCGTTAGCATCTTTGTAAACACGATTAGTTGCAACAGAAAATGTTGTAACTTTACTGCCTGAAGGTAAAGATTTCATCTCTGGATCTCTGGTTAAATTACCTGCTATTAAAGCTTTGTTCAAATACATATAAGTGATAGGTTAATTAATAACTACTTTTATTATACTATAATAAAATGCTTTTACCAAAAAAGGTGCGCCCTACGGGCGCACCTTTTTCTTTACTTTGCGATATATGGAATTAATCCCATAAATCTAGCTCTTTTGATAGCTTGAGCCATCTCTTTTTGTTGAGTGGCAGAAAGGCTATTCTTTCTTCTGCTTAAAATTCTACCATTATTGTTGATGAATTTTTTCAAAGTGTCTATATCTTTGTAGTCTATATTTTTTAATACTTGTTTATTTTTCATAATATTTATATTAATTATTAAAAAATTAAGCTTCTTTAGAAGAGTCTTTAGACTCTTCTACTTCCGCTGTTGCTGCGACCTCTTCTACCACAGAAGAAGCTTCAGCTTCTGCTGCAGTATCGATATTAGCCTCTTCTGATTCACGAGCTTTTTTCTGATAAGAATTTTTGGTGATAATATTAGTGTCTCTATCTGCTTTTACAATCAAGAATCTAATCACTTCTTCATCTAGTTTTAAAGATTTTTCAAAATTAGAAACAGACTCTACATCCATTTCAAATTTGACCCATCCAAAATAACCAGTCTCAAATCTGTGATTTGCATTTTTGATAACTTTTAACATTTCATAAGCAAGATCCCTAACATACGGAGTCTCCTCAGAAATGAAGCTTCCTTGATTAGAAGCAATAGATTTTTTTAGAGCTTCAGCCTTAGCTTCTGCATCAGACTCTGAGATTGTTGGTACTAAAATGTACGACATCTCATATACTCTCTTAATAGATTCAATTTCTTCATCTATTGTGGTTTCAATTTCTTTTTTACTCATAAGGCTATGATTATATCACAAAAAAGGAGCTTTGGAAAGGACCCTTTAGGAGAATACTAGCGCTTAGTGAGTATGTCCCTCATGCAACGAAGTAGAATCACTACTTACAAAATATGTAGCTATAAGGGTGGTTAGTGGTATGGCCAGAAGAAGTCCTATAGATCCTATTAACATTCTAAATATCTCTGTCGCTACCAACTCTTTGTTAGCTATAAAAAGTGGGGACATGTCTGTGGTATAGAAAAGCAGAGCTACAGGTAGAGCAGATCCGATATAAGCCAGAACCAAAGTATTCACCATTGCTCCAGCGTGTGACTCACCTATTTTCATGGCTCTTTTATAATACTCTCTTTTGGATAAGTTTGGATTAGCTTTTTTGAGTTGCATAACACTGCTAGCCTGAGTGATAGCGGCGTCATCAACCACACCTATCACCCCAATGATGATACTGGCAATAACCAATAAAGTAAAATTAATCTCTCCTCCCGTAGAATAGAAAAGATAAGTTGAGGTCTCATCTATAAAACCACTAATCTTAGCTTCTGTTATAAATAAATAAGATAATATTATGGTTATAACTACTGATGACAAACATCCTAGAAGCGCACTATAAGATACTCTATTCCTTCCATGAGTAATCAGAGTAACAAAAGACAGCAGCAGTGCAGAGACGATGCCAGCCACAAGAACCGGATTATACCCCTTAAGAGTAAGTGGGAGTAGCACAAAAAGTATAATCATTAGAGAAAGCAAAAGAGATAATAGTGACCTGAGGCCAGTTTTACCAAAAGCCAACACCACAACTCCAACGAAAAGTGCCAGAGCTATCAGAATGGAGTTGTATCTCACAGCTTCTCCAAGTACATAATATTCCGATCCGTCATGTTCCCTAGTCTTCTGTATATATACTCTATCTCCGGATTCAAAATTAATCCCTCCAGAATAGACAGTTACTATCTTGCCATTATCTTCCCCTTCTATGATTTTGACATGGTAATCTGGGAAGCTTTTTTCTATACCTTCATCAGAGCTAATATCCTTTATTACAGGATCCAAGACCACACCCTCCAGATTCTCTACTTTGGGTACCAGTATATTTACAGAATCAGAACTGGCCACATTATTATTTTCTATAGAAGCTGAATTATTTGTATCCATATTGATTAATTATTAGGCGCAATTTTTGCAATTACTATAAATGTCTATTTTTAACTCTTTGGCTGATTTGAATTTTTTACTTTTCTTATACAATTTCTTTACTATCTCATCGAGATTAATACCTGATATTTTTTCAACCGTCTCACAATTGGGGCATATTATTTTATTAGAATTCTCTTCATCATAAATCTCATAATGAGAGTGGCCGTGATTATAATCAAATCTTCTAACCAGTCCAGATTCTTCCAAAGACTTCAGATTCCTATACACTGTAGCCTGATCTATATCATACTTCTTTTTTAAATCCTCTATAAGCTTATAAGCTGGGGTGGCAGATCTGGCTTTGCTTATCTTGAAAAGTATATTAACTCTATGATCTGTTAATTTTAATCCAGACTCTCTAATCATCTCTTCTATATTAGCTTGAGTATATCTTTGCATATATTTAAATTATTCATTATGTCCTCTATGTCTAAAACTATGTAAAGCCACTCTAAGTAGTATAACAGTTAAAGTTGCCATAGCCGCAAACTCAACTGAATGTTGCCATTCTCCGCTAATCTCTTTTCCAATAGTCACAATAAAAATAGCAGCCAAAGGAACTCCTGCCTGACAAATGATGCTATACTTGATAGTGTCTTTTACATTGTTGGTTAGCGATCTAATCAGAATAACAGTCCCTACAATCTTAGGAGTCTCATGTACTAAAATAGCCAAGATAGCTGCATAACCAGCCAACGGGTTAACAAGATAAGCGGCTCCCACAGTCAAACCATCCATCAAGCTATGGAAGAATTCTGCCGCAGCTATAGCTTTTACATCATTTTTGTTTTCGTTATGCTTGTGAGCAAATGAAAATATAAAATAGGTTACAGTAGCCGCAGCAATAGCAGACAAGATCTCTGTATATCCAACCTCATCTATATGCCCAGCAATATCACTATAAACAGCAACGCCGAGTAAAAGAAGACCGAGAGAGAGCATCAAGACTTTAATCTTTCCAGTAAAATAATTCCTTCTTAAAAAAATAGCTAATAGAGATATAAGTGGCAAAGTGCTAGTCAGAACTACCATCTGCCAGAATGAATCGAAATTTTCCAAAATACTATACATAATGATTTTATACTATCATTTTATCTATTCAAATGCAAATTATTTGCAACAAGCCCTGAAGACTTTCTTCTCCTCTCTTTAATTAATAACCCCTCCTCCCACAACTTTCTCATTATCGTATATAACTAAACTCTGTCCTGGTACAGCCATTATGTTTTTATTTTGTATATTAATTCCTCCTTCAACACTTTTTATAAGTGAAGTGTAAAGCTCTCCTCGATATCTAGTTCTGATTTGATATTCTTTATCTTCTTCTATATTTTCAAAAAGGTTAACTTGTTCAACTTTAATATCTTTTTGATTTAAATTGGTAATCCTAGCGACATAATTAGTAACATATAATACATTGTCTGATAAATCTTTTTGATAAACGAAAAATGGCTTGGAGCCTGGATCTTTCGCTGTAATCTCAAATCCATGCCTCTCCCCCAAAGTATACAATTGCACTCCGTCATGAGTTCCTATGACATCACCTTTATCATCTTTAACTAGACCAGGCAGAAGGTTCAGTTCACGAATCAAAAAGTCTTTAACACTAACATCTCCTCCAAGCATACATATTCCTTGTGAATCTTTTTTGTCAGCTACAAAAATATTATTTGCCTTAGCAATAGCCCTGACTTCGTTTTTATCAAGATCGGCCAAAGGGAAAATGATTTGATTTAGATTGTTTTTGTCTATTTGATACAAAAAATAAGTCTGATCTTTGTTTTGGTCTTTGGGTATTACTAGGGTATTGTCTAAGATTTTGGCATAATGACCAGTAGCAATAACAGCTCCTTCCTTTTTTGCATAATTCAAAAAGGCATCAAACTTGATGTATTTATTACACATAATATCTGGATTGGGGACTCTGTTTTTAGAATACTCCTCTAGAAAATAATCAATTACATTTTCCTTATACTCCTTTTCCAAATCCAAAGTCAGAAAAGGAATATCAAGATCAGCGCAGACCCGCATAGCATCTAGCCTGTCTTCCTTCCATGTACATTCTATATAATCTGGTTGCCAAGTCTTGATGAAAACTCCAGTCACATCTGCTCCAGCTTTTTTAAGCAAAAAGGCACTGACACTGGAATCCACTCCCCCAGACATGCCTACGAATATTTTTTTGTTTTTCAAACTATTCATATTTAAAAATCAAAATGAGATCCTAATCCCTTATGCCCATCATTTTCTTATAGACTTCTACCAGAGCCAAAGTATCTGCCAATGCTGTATGAGCTCTTTTGTTGTCGACTTTAAAAAGTTCACACAGAGCCCGGAGAGAGAAGCTCCCCGCTTGCGGTACGTCATAGAGACGCGCCACAGCCATGGATATAGTATCAAGCTTGCCATAATGCATTCTATTCTGCACCCCCGTCTTCTCAAAAGCTTTCATAACAAAAGAATAATCGAAAGTTAAATTGTGGGATACGAAGTTAGCGCTCTCTGTCATCTTGGCGAACTCTTTCATAACTGATTCAAGATCTGCAGCAAATATCCAATCAGCTTCATTATAACCATTCACTCGAAGAGCTTGCTCTTCTGCTAACTCTGGATGTAACATTTTTATTTTCCAGTCTTTTTCTCCTATTATCTTTAGAGTTGGACCTTTACCTGGTCTCTCTACTTGCTGGGCTAGTACCACGGCAAGCTCAATCATCTCGTGACGATCCGGATCAAGCCCGCTAGTCTCACAGTCTATAAAAGCTAAATTATGTGTTTTCATATTTTGATTTGAGATTTAATGTTGTTTTATCTTGCTTACAAACTTACAATTACTTAATATATCTACTTGCATAACGCCCTTCATTCATCACAAAGGCCTCCTTACAGCCAGCAGAATAATTATAATTAAATACTTTGGCGATTTTACTACCGTCTACTGCTATAGGATAAGAATATGACTTCCAAGACCCTCTACTAGTTGGTATCTTGCCGAGAGTTAAATGCCACATAAAGAAGAAAACAAATCTTATAGCTTGAGGGTTTAACTTGAGAGGTTTCTTCTG
>JAUPVO010000041.1 GCA_030916975.1 Patescibacteria group bacterium | reverse complement strand
GAACTTTTTTGTAAATGAAAAAAGTGTTAAAAAATCAACACTTAATCCATTGTCTGAAACTCTTTTTGGACTAAAAGTCCATAATGGTGCCGGAGGAGGGACTTGAACCCTCACACCTTTCGATATGCGATTTTGAGTCGCACGCGTCTACCATTCCGCCACTCCGGCATTAAATTGAAAATTATTATATCATAAAAATTGTTAATATGTAACTTATAATAGCAGTTATAAAATGTTATAATATTTTTAGATCAGGCAAGTTTGTATTTATCTTGTGATTGCAGATTTGAATATATTTTTGTCTTATTTATCTTATTATTTTTATATAATTCTTAACTAATTTATTATGGCAGCACAAATAGAAAATGCGATTTATTGGATTGAAGTTGATAAAATAGTTCCTAATCCCTATCAACCCAGAAGAGAATTTGATGAGACAGCTCTGAATGAACTTGCTGATAGTATAAGGCAGTATGGTATATTGCAGCCTTTAGTTGTGTCTAGAATAGAAGAAGACAAGGAAGATGGTAGCATGGAAGTTATATATCAGTTAATTGCTGGAGAGAGAAGGCTTCGCGCTAGCAAGTTGGCTGGAGTGCAACAAGTTCCTTGTGTTATTAGAATCGGAGATGATAACAGAGAAAAGTTTGAATTGGCTATAATAGAGAATGTCGTGCGCGCTGATCTTAATGCGGTAGAGAGGGCACTAGCATATCAGAAGTTGGCAGATGAATTTAAATTGAACTGGACTGAGATAGGTAGAAAAGTTAGCAAGAGTCGTGAATACGTTTCTAACACAGTTCGTATTCTGATGCTGCCTCAAGATATACTTGAAGCTTTGTCAAAAGGTAAAATAACAGAAGGCCATACCAGACCTCTTCTGATGTTGATAGATAGACCAGATGAGCAGATGACTCTTTTCAAAGAAATGCTTCTTAGAAAGATGTCGGTGCGTGAAGCTGAGAAAATAGCTCGCAAAATAGCCTTTGATAAAGCCAGAAAGAAAACTCCTAACATGACACCAGAAGTTGTGGATATGGAAGAGAATCTTGCTAACGCACTAGGAACTCGTGTCACTATAGATCCAAAAGAAAAAGGAGGTAAGATTACTATTGAGTATTTTACTCATGACGAGCTTATGTCTTTGTCAAGAATACTTCGTGAAGCAGGGCAGAGTAAGACGCATAAAGGTATGTTTGATATTATTCGCGAAGAAGATAATAATAAAAATATCGGTGGATATGCTCCGGAACAAAATAGTGTAGTAGACAATAAGATTATGCCTTCTTATAATGAAGTGACAGAGATTAAAAGTGATGCCAGTAGCCTTCAGGTGAGTGATACGAGCAGTAGCTTATTAGCTGAGCAAGATAATCTTAGCTCGCTTTCAGGAAGTGAAGGGTCTCCGTTAGAGATTACAGAAATAAAAGAAGAAATCTTGCCAGCTGTGTTTGACGAGAGTGAGTCTGCTCTAGTTGTTAATGATATGCCAACTCAAGACATAAGAACTATGGAAAATACAGAAGATGATGACTTGTATAATATTAATAAATTCACAATTTAAGATAAATATTAGAAAAGTTTCTTTTTACTTCTTCCATTGATATTTTTCACATTTAATGTTATTGTTTTGTTTTAGTTCTATTTAAACATTTTAGGAGCGAATATCATGTTTGTTTTGAATAATAATGCCAAAATCATCAAACAAGTTACCATTTCTATGGTTTTCTTGATGTTTTTGTTCATTTTTTCAGCGCAAAATGTGCGCGCGCAAAACGCCGAAGTCTTTGACATGCCAAATGGCATATCTTGTGAGCTTAAAAAGTTTGGCGACAAAGCCTTTATAATCTTGGTTGATACGGCAACAGGAGAAGACTTGACTGTGCTATATCCGTGGAGAAATCAGTGGTATAAAAAACATTACCAACCTGGTGGAGCTAGAGATGAAAAATCTTTGCCTGCAGTGCCAGTCACTGAGGGTATAGATGTTAAAAATTTACAAAAATGTCTTGAAGTGATCAGAATCATGAGCGGGGAAAATCTCCCCATAAAACCAATTAAAGAAATATCGGCACTTCGACACATGCCATTCTAAATTTATTTTTAGAGTCCCTGGCAGAAGACAGTAAAGGATGAATAATTTAAACCAGTCTCTTTTTGTAGGCTGGTTTTTGTTTTGTATTTGTAGTATCTAATATCTAGGAGTTGCTATCTAAGTTAATATTAATCTCAGGGATTTTAATATCAGAGAATCCATCATCTGCTATCTCAGTGAAGCTGGTAGATTTGCCATCAAACAATAATTTAACTCTACCGGTTTCTCCATTTCTGTGTTTACTTATGAGAAGATCTATTTGAAAAGCTTCACCTCTTTCTCTTTTGGAGTTCTGTGCATCATCACGATGTAAGAAGAGAACTATGTCAGCATCTTGCTCTATGGATCCAGAGTCACGAAGATCGGAAAGCTTTGGCTCATCACGACGCTGTTCTACACTACGAGACAATTGGGATAGGGCAATAACAGGGACATCAAATTCTTTAGCTAATTGTTTTAAGGATTTGGATATTTCACCTATTTGATGAACCATATTGTCATAGTTTCTGGTGGTGTTCATAAGCTGCAGATAGTCAACTATAACTAGTCCTAGGGGTTTCTCTGATTTGATACGACGCAAAGTGCTTCTGATTGAAGTTATAGTTATGCCGGCAGTGTCATCTATGTATATAGGAGCTTTGCCGAGATCATTTAGACCCTGCTGAAGTCTTTCTAAATCTTCTTCCATAGATATTTTACCTGTTCTAAGTTTCCATCCATCGATTTTGGATTGAGCTGCTAGCATACGATCAAAAAGCTGTTCTTTACCCATTTCGAGAGAGAATATAACGGTAGGGTAAGAATGTTTTACTGCTGCGCTACGAGCAAAGTCAAGCATCAGAGAAGACTTACCTACAGATGGACGAGCAGCTAGAATGATCAAATCAGTCTTTTGAAAACCTGACAGCTTTCTATCAAGAGAAGGGAGTCCAGTAGGAACGCCACGATTACCACTATGTTCTCTTATCTTTTCGAATCTATCTAAAAAATCTTCAGATAAATTCTCTGATTGAACTATGTTGATATTGGAATTATTGTTAGTGGTTATATTGTATATTTCCTTTTCTGCCATTTCCAAAATACTCTCTAATTCTTCTTGTTCCTCGTAACTGATATCAGTTATTTTGGTTCCGCTTTCTATAAGTCTTCTTAGTAACTCTTTCTTCTTCAGATTGTTGGCATAGTATTTTATATTAGAAGAAGATGGGACAAAGGCTGATAATTCTGCCAAGTAATTAGACCCACCAACAATATCAAGGTCTTTTTTTTCTTTTAATTTATTATTTAAAGTTATAAGATCAACAGGCTCTTTGGCATTTGTAAGATCAGACATTGCTCTCCAGATTATGCGGTGTTTTTCAGAATAAAAAGTTTTGTCTGTGATATTGTCTTCAACTTCATACCAAGCTTCTGGATTAATTATAATTGCACCCAGAAGAGCCTTTTCGCTATCTATATCTTGAGGAGGAAGCCTGAGTCCGTCAAAAGGTGAAGAATCATTTCTTTTTTTTCTGTCGTAATTATTGTCATATTTTCTGTTTTTGTATTCTTCTGCCATTTGATTTTGAATTAATATGAATGATTAATTTACGTCCTTTTTACATTATACTTTTAATAAGAGAAAAGTGAAAGACAAGTCAACATGATTTGAAGAGGATTATGTGTATATCTGATTTGGAGCACATATTAATAGGGTTTCCTTTTTGTCAGAATTATGTTATTATAGATACATACACCAAAGAAGTAGGTAAATAAGACAAATCAATATGTCTTATTTATAAATCCTGCGGAGGAGTACAAGGATTTAATTTTAATTAATACTTTGTATAAATCTAATCAAGTTAAAACTTCCGTGGTGTAGGAAGTTTTTTATTAAAAGAACATTCATAATCAAATTATGGCATTAAGTAAAGCAAAAAAAGTTGATCTTGTTGCTCAGTATGAGAACGCTTTGAAAAACTCGCAGTCTGCTGTGTATGTTAACTTCAAAGGTCTTAGAGTTGGTAAACAAGAAGAACTACGTAAAAAACTATTTGCTGAGAATTTAAACTACACAGTGGTAAAGAAAACACTTTGGGAGAGAGCAACTAAAACTGCAAACATCCAAGGAGATTCTCCTGTGATAGATGGTGAAATGGCAGTTCTGTGGGGTAATGATTTATTATCTCCAGCACGTATCGCTAACGAATTCGCTAAAGCAAATAAAAAAGCTATAAGTATACTTGGAGGTATTTTTGAAGGTAATTTTAAAGACGCGTCAGAGATGATGGATATCGCAACTATTCCTAGTCGTGAGACACTATTATCACAAATCGCATTCTTGTTAAAATCACCAGTTCAAAGAATCGCTATTGGTATTAACGAAGTAGCTAAAACTAAAAATTAAAAATTGATAATAAATAAAATCATGGAAAAATATTCAGACTTTTTAAATAAAATCGAGTCTATGTCTGTACTCGAACTTAACGAATTAGTTAAAGCTATCGAAGAGAAATTCGGTGTATCAGCTGCCGCTGTAGCTTCTGCTCCAGCTGGAGGGGCTGCTACTGAAGCAGTTGAAGCTAAATCAGAATTCACTGTGCATCTAGTGGCTGCTGGTGAAGGCAAAATTGCTGTTATGAAAGTAGTGAAAGAATCTCTCGGTCTTGGACTTAAAGAAGCTAAGGACCTTGTAGATGGAGCTCCTGTTGATCTTAAAGCAGGTGTTAAAGCAGCTGATGCTGAAGCTATGAAAAAAGCTTTGGAAGAAGCTGGTGCTACTGTTGAACTTAAATAGTTTAACAAAACAACACAAAATAAAGCGCGTCCCTAGGGATGCGTTTTATTTTGTGTTGTTTTTAAATGAGTAAGATGATATATTTTATAAGGTTCTTATCTTTAACTTTTTACAAAGGAGAAAGTCATGTCAAATTCTTCTAAAACCTTTTCTTTAATTCGGGGAGCTATTAATTGCCTTGTTTCTAAATATGAAGGTGAAATTTTTGTGGTAGATCTGGACAAAAGCACATTAAAAGGAAGGAAAAAGGAAATTGTTTTTCATAAAAAAGTGAGTGACAACTTTATATATGTCGTAAAAGCAAGTAGAAGGTTTGGCTACTGGCATTTTACTCTCCAGATCAACCCTATTTAAATTTAATAGGAGTAATACAAAACTATGTTTTGGGAAATTACAAAAAAGCGGTATTAATATTTAGTATCGCTTTTAATCTTTTACTTCTAGGCCGTATTTTTTGATCTCTTCTCTTAAGCTATCTGCCGTATCCCAGTCTTTATTCTCCCGAGCTTGTTGTCTTAAAGAGATTAGGTCTGTAACTTTCTCTTTTTCTATCTCATCTAAATCTTCTAAAGTTTTCTCTTTGATATTATAAGTTAAATCTAATCCAAGTATTCTATTCATAGCTAGGACTGTAGAGTAAGTGTATTCTGCTTTGTCTCCAATCATTTCCCACATAATAGATAAAGCTGAAGAAGTATTGAGATCATTATATATTTTGTCTAGGAAGTTATCATAATAGGCAGGGTTAGTTTTGTAGTTGGTCGCATCTTGTATATTCTTGAGATCTTTGGCTTCTTCGTGCATGAATTTGATTAATTTATTAAGAGCATTTTGTGCGGCAGTTAGAGATTCATATGAAAAAGTTAATTCAGATCTGTAATTGGTGGTTAGAAGAAGATATCTATAGTCAGAGGCAGAGTAGTCTTCGCTGATTAATTTATCTAAAGTTAGAAAATCATCATTTGATTTGCTCATCTTCCCAGTGTTATCTTTTAAAAAGTTTACGTGCATCCAATAGTTAACAAACTTTTTACCGTCATGTGCACATTCTGACTGAGCTATCTCATTACTATGATGTACTGGAATGTGATCAACTCCACCAGTATGTATGTCAAAATGTTGACCAAGTAATGCCTCACTCATAGCACTACACTCTATATGCCAGCCAGGGAAGCCAAGACTTTCTTTCTCTTCATTGGTTAAGTTTTCTCTAATTGTATCATCTATTAGCTTACCAGATCTTGCTCCGTCAAATATCCATTCCATTTGCCTTTGTTCATTTCTAGGAGAGAATTTCCAGAGCGCAAAGTCAGTTTTATTTCTTTTTTCTCCCATTTCAACACGTTCTCCAGCATTTAGATTTTTTATGTCTAATTTACCTAGCTTGGCATAATCTTCGAACTTGGAAGTGTCAAAGTATATTCCGTCTGATGTTTTATAAGTATAGTTTTTTTCTTCAAGTTTTTTAATTAATTTGATCTGTTCATTAATGAAGTCAGTGGCATGAGGAAATATAAAATCCTCACTGTTTATGTTGAGCTTATCCAGATCAGACATGAAAGCGTTTGTGTAGAATTTGGCTATGTCCCAGACGCTTTTGCCTTCTCTTTTGGAACCTTTTTCTAGTTTGTCCTCACCTTCGTCAGAGTCACTAACAAGATGTCCTACGTCAGTTATATTAATGACATGAGTTACGTTCGGATAGATTGTCTTGACAGTTTTCTGTAATATGTCGGCAAAGACATAGGCTCGTAAATTACCAATGTGAGCGTAATGGTATACAGTAGGTCCACAAGAATAGATTCTAATATTATCAGAATCAATCGGCTCAAACTCTTCTACAGTTCGAGAGAGAGTGTTGTATATTTTTAGAGTTCTTTTTTCTGCTTGGAGGTCATTTTTCATATTTGGGTGATTTTTATTGTGAT
>JAUPVO010000040.1 GCA_030916975.1 Patescibacteria group bacterium | reverse complement strand
TAGGAATAAATACAACTTAAAATAGTTTACGACTACACAAAATGTTGAACCTAAGCTAACATCAACACATGACTAAGAAAATAGTGACTTAGAAGTTACTCAGTCTTCCTTCTTAAAAGTAGCTGTTGGTAACCTGCATAAAAACCCCTTAAAATGAAGGGGTTTTTATGCTATTATATGTATGCTCACATATCAATAAGTTTTTCGAAATCAGACATGTCAAAATGTCCCATTTTCGCTACCAATTGTGTCCAGTATAGGCATCCTATGAGGAAACATAATTGGTAGCGAAAGCTATTGATATGTGAGCACCTCTATGGGGTGCCTATTTTGTTTTTATAAGCACTCCAAATAAAAGCTATGAAAACAAAAATAGGTATCTCATTAACTATACTTTTTCTCTCCTTAGTTCCACTTGTTGGTTTTGCTCAAAACAAGACCATAACCAATGAGGAGATAATTTCGGTTTGGAAAGATTACACGGTAAGAGTCACTTGCATAAGTTCAGATGAAAATGGTCTTAAGAAGAGCTATTCAGATGGTTCTGGTTTTCTCATTTACACATCAAAAGGTATTTCAGTACTTACAAACTTACATGTCCTATACACAAAAGGAAACAAACTAAGTGATTACTGTAACGTGTATATACCGAAAACAAGCGAAACATTTAAGGTGTTAAAAAAGGATAGGTTCTCTGGTAAATATCAAGATAGAGCAACTTTGAATATCAAGAGTCCGAGCAAAGACCTGAGAGAGTTAATGCGTAAATCAAAAGCTGTTTCTTCCGACTGTAAAGAAGAACAACTAGTTAAGGATTTAGATATTGCTTTTATCGGTTTCCCAATTGGAAGCGACAAAACAAAAGCATCATCAATAAAAGGAAAAATAGTTGGCAGTGAAGATGATTATATTGTCTCAGCAATAAATATAGTAAGTGGTTACTCGGGAGGTGTTGCTATCTCTCTGAGAGATAACTGCTACATAGGAATACCTACTTTTGCTAAGAAAGATGACTTATCGAAGTCACTTATTTTAAACGTTAATAAATTTAAATAATATGAAAAACTTCTTTCGTAACGATCTTAATCTTAAAAGTAAGTGGTGGCATAGATTATTATCTTCAGTTTATGTATTGTCTTTGATTACTTTCACTATACTGGTATCAAATAATTTATACAAAGATTACAAGAGACCTATTAACATAAAAGATTTACACCAAAACGAATATTCAGTTGTGTCTAACAACCAAAATACTAGAGTTAATATGTTTGAAGATTTGGTTCCAAAAGAAAATACCTCTAGTAAAATTAGTCAGGAAGAAAATCTACCATTTGTAAAGTATAGAGAAACAATCGCAGACTCAGTTTATGGCTATTTGTTATTTTTAATACTTTTTGTTTTATATTATAAAATAATTTTATATATTATTTTCGGGGTAAATAAATCTAATCAATAATATCCTCAACACCATCACCATCTTTTTCTTGGTTGAGAATTCCTTTCTTCGCACGCTCCTTATCTGCTTTAGTAGAAATAGCTTTACCTTGAACACCGTGAAATTCTCTTGTTCCATTTTTTATAGCTTCAAGTTCTAATTTGATACTCTCATCATTCGGAAAAGCTACAGCTAATTCTTGATAGAACTTTATCCCAGCAACCTTGTTTTTATATTTCTGTATCATTTTTGACCTTTCTCTTGCTGATAACTTTTTTCTTTTCTTTGCTTCCTTTTCAAACTTAATTTTATTTTCTGCAATCTCTCTTTCATAATAGCCACTACTGCTACCTACAAGACTCGGAGTTGTTGTCCCGCAATATGTACAAGTTTCTCCAGGTTTTAATTTTGTATGACTATGATCTGGTGGCTCTATGTATGTAGTTCGAACAGGAACATATCTACGATTATTGTGCTGTAACCAAAAACGTATCGCATGAAAGTTTTCTCCCTTGATCATCTTGATAAGTGTTGCTTCTGCTAAGTCATTTATGTTTGCTCTACCTTGTCGTATAACTTTTTGAATATCTTCACGAAATTCTCTATCATCTTTAAACCATCTGTAATAGGTGGCCCTGGAGATCCCAACTTTCTTGCACGCCAAATTAACGAGAGGTGTCTCTCGCAAGTATTCAATGAATTTAGATTTTTCATGCAGTTTGCTCATCTGTTTGATTAATCTTTACTCTTTTCTTTCCAGTTAACTTTTCCCAGCGATTGAGTATCACTTCGGCATACACGGGAGACTTCTCCATGATGTAACACCTTCGACCCATCTTTACTGAGGCGATAAGGGTAGAACCAGAGCCACCAAATGGCTCTAGAATGAGGTCATTACGTTTAGTGAGTACTTTGATATACGGAATGAGTATTTCTATCGGTTTGGTACCAAAAATAATACCCTGACCGGACGACTTTTCATCACTTGCTTTGTATTCGATAAAATCAGTAGGACAATACTTTTTACCTTTCTCGTATGATTCCCATTGCGGTCTACCTGATGTAGCAAAAAGAGCTGTCTCATATTCATTTTGAAACAGTGCGTCATCTTCTGGCTCGTCATTAATTTCTACATCTCCTTGAGTTCCAACAATTGCAAAGTCATGCTTATTAAAGAACTTATACTTCGCAGCAAAACCTTGCATTCTGTTTGGTAAATGCCAGATGATTGTATTTCTATACTTCCAATACTTCTCAAGAGCAGTCCAAATAGTTTTGAGATTCTTCGGATTTTCGTAGACAATCATTGAGAAGTTTTCTTTCTGTACTTTAGCAATTTGTTCCATCCACAAATCAGTGAAGTTCTCAGGCAAACTTTCTGTTTCTAAATACCTACGATTCTTCTTAGAACCAAAGCCAGTTGTTGCTTCTCCGTGACGGGTCTTCCCATGTAGGTAATCAAGAATGTAAGGTGGATCAGTAAAGCACATATCTGCTTTCTCACCATCACAGAGCTTTTCCCAATGACCATCAACTGTAGAGTCTCCGCACATAAGGCGTGAACCGTCTAAATCATATATATCTCCTTTTTGTATTGTGATGTTATGGATGTTTAACTTCTCAAGCTCTTTCTTAAGATTAAACTGTTCTTCTTTAATTTCACTGTCATCAAACACAGTGTCTAATTCTTCGGAATCAAATCCGATATCTTGCAAGAATGATTCATCGAATTGAGCGAGTAGTTCCAAATCAAATTCTCCTTGATTCTTATTCAATCTAATACAGAGTTCTTTTTCCTTTTCTGTGTCTGGAATTTGAAGATAGATAACAGGAACTTCAGCGTAACCAAGTTCTTTAAGAACAGTAAATCTAAAGTGACCTCCGATAATAATATTCTTGCGGTTCTCAGCACCGTTAACAATAATTGGGTCGACCACACCGAATCTTTGTAGACTTTCTTGTAATTCTTTTTTCTGAGTATCGCTCCATTTACGAGGGTTGTACTCAGTGAGTTTAAGTTCCGAAATAGGAACATCGACAACATGCAGTTTATTTGTTTGCATACCATTAGTTGATTAATGTGTATGCCTCAAAAGAAAAACACCAGTACCTTCGTAAAGACATTCTTCGTTATGAGGCATAAACGAAGTTAATAATGTATTTGCGATGAGACTGGTGTGACGAATGTGTCGATATGTCTATATTGCTCATTTATTATAGCATCATAAAAATATGGTAAACATAAGGGTGGTTATAATATGAATTTATTTCTCTCAATTATGCAGATTCTAGGTATAAAAAATAAAGAGAAAGTTTTCCACAGGAGGGTTATAATATAAATTAATAATATGCCAAGAGAACGACAACAGATAAAAGACTTACGAATAGTTCTAAAAGATTTTGAACCAATGGTTAAAGACCCTAGGTTTTTACGCAATGGAAGACAAATCCCAAATTTCTCACTATTACCCAGAGAAGCTTGGGCTAACTGGTTACTCTGTGTTGTTCTAAGAGACTTTTTTGGTCGTGATATAACCTTTGCCGAAGATGAAGCAACCGATGGGATTATTTATGATCGAGACACAGATCAATGGTTCATCACAGAACATGTTTCGGCTTTAGATACTCTAGGACCTCACTCTAATTTAAAAGGAGAAGCAAGAGTTCTTCATGCAATACAACATAAAATATCCAGAGGGCCAGAATATGCCTACGGGAAAAGACTCATTGTATTTATAGAAAACGCAGAGCTTTGGTATCCAAATAGAGTTGGCCGTGCAGTTCATGGAACTCATAATTTTGATGCAATTTATTGTATAGGTATAAGTTCGGTTACAGATGAAGGATACACTTATTTTGTAGCCCAGCTGCATAATGTAAACTCTCCTGCTTGGGAAGTTTTTGTTAACTATGATTTTACAAATTGGACAGTAAGACGTGTTCAATGAGCCAATCATCTCCAGTGTCTCATTTGTCTCATTTTGCTTAAAACTCTATATTTAATATAAGACCGAGACACCTATTTTTGAGACACAGAATCGTCCTCAGAAACCCTTGTGGGGTCTTGTATTGTAATGTTCGAGACCGACTCCGTCAGCAAGTATAAGCTATCATATTGATGGATATGAAAGAAAATAAAAAAATATTAAAATTTATTTCTAATAATATATTACGAATTCTATTAATAATAGTTCTTGGAGTTTTTATTTTGTATATTTTTAGTGAAGATTTTAGGTGTTATTTATTAAGATTGAATATTGACTTCAATTTTATCATCGGCATTTTTACTATCTTAGCTCTTATTCTAAGTTTGATACAAAGTTCCTATGACAAAAGATTTAATTATAATATGGTTTTGATTAGTTCACTGGAAGAGAAGGGATTAAGTATTATCAGTAAGCTTTTAACTTTAAAACAAAAAAGTGAGACTATTTTGATAAATCTTAAAGAGCATAAAAAAGCTATTGTAAATAAAAGTATATATAAAGATAATAATGAGAGCATATCTAGAAAAAATGTAGAAGACGGCATTGAATTAATATCTTCTTATGTTGATGTTTATTTTCCTGAAGAAAACTTAAATTGGAATAATCTTATAGATAAAATAAGTAAAATTGCAACATATAATCTAAAGATTGTATTAAATTATGAAGCATATTTTGAATTGATTCAAAATGGTACGGAGTTTGAAAATGAGTCTTTAGATAGTATTGATATTTATATTTCAGAAACAGAAAAAATTAAAAAAGAGATCTGCAATTTAACCTTAGAAATGCGTAATAGGATTGTTGTCAAAATGAATAAGAATAAAGAAAAAGTAAAAAGTGGTTTTAATTTTAGGGTATAAATTATGAGTATTGAATCTACTCGGTTAACTTTTTATTAAAAAGGTGTTGTTTTATTATGTTTTTATTTGGGCAAGAGTGTGTATATATCCAAAGGATATTTTAATTTAAGAGAATTTATTCGAGTATAGACAGTAGTAAAAAAATAGTGTAGTATTACAGCCAACGGATTACACTTTCCGTAAGAAATAAGTGGCTCTTTCAAAAGCGAGGTAACTCTCATGAACGACAGGCAACATACGTACCTCTGACGCATGGAACAGCTTCAAAAGCAACTCCAGGCCATGTGGCAAGACAAGCATGTACAACTCTACAACGATGCTGAACTCCCGGATGACCTCAATGAAGTTCCATCCGTGTTCTTGGCTGGGCTCGACTTCTCGGAACCAGATCCTCGAATGCAACTGGCGGTGCGAGGCGGTGAGACTGCTTCGTGAAGCTGGCTTCACTGGATGGATCTTTTGCCCTGAACCCCGTGGAGAAGAGCTTCCTAGTGACTTCACCGAACACTCCTTCATCCACAAGTGGGAATCTGACCGTCTCCGGAATGCGACTCATGTCGGTTTCTGGATCCCAAGGAAAGCAGACGAGCTTCTCGGTCTCAATACGAACCTTGAGCTCGGTATTTTTCTCGGTCTTGCAATCGGAAACAATCTCGATGGACAACAACTGTTCGTCGGATGGCCTCCGAAAGCTGAACGGATGGGGCTTCCCAAGCATTATCTGAGCATGGCGAGGAATCGGTCACCACACAGGGCTTAAAGAGCTCTGTGAAGCGATCTCATCCACGCCAGCGACCTAAGAAAGTCTAAATCATAAACTAGAAAAGGAGTACGACAATGTCGAAAAACGAAGAAATCTCAATTGGATCACGGATGACGTCGCAGGGTACGAACTCTGTTGAAATCAAGGGGCTGACCAGCGAAGAGATGGGTCAGATCACCGGTGCCGTTCTCGGACTCTCCTGGTTCAAGGTGGAAGATGGTCGACTCAAGACGAGTCCGTGCCATGTCCCGCTTCCTGATCCAACGAAAGACGAAGCAATGCTTCCGTTCTGGCGTCAGTTCTCTCATCACCAGTTTCAAGGCGAGTTCCTTGAGAAGGTTTTCGAGGAAATGAGTGATGACGCCATCTACCAACCACACTTCACTATTCAGAGTTTGTGTGGCTACAACTACACGGACGAGAATTATGTGAGGGAATCCGAAAAGCTCACGAGCTATGGTTTCATTCAGATGCGGTCGAAGCGTGGTGGAGATGGTGGCTACTGGGAGATTTGGTACTTGCCTGGAGTGTGGTTTGCCAAAGGCGATCTCAAGGAGGTTGTCGACGACATCACCACCAAGGCGAAGACTTGGGAAGACCCTAATGGGAGGCGTAAGGATAAGGAGTGTTTCAAGGCAGTCCTCGAATTCCTTCGTCGCAACGCCTCCTTCGGAACGCTGGACGTTTCTATTCAGCGGTTGTGCCAAGTCTGGGATGACTAAGAAGTCTCCTTGGCTACAAACCAAATAGGCCTCGCCACAGTGCGAGGTCTTTTCTTTATTATTTTTAGGGAGCTTTTTAAATGGTGTATTATTTAAGTTATATATGATATACTTTTTCTATAAAAGGATTATTATAAAATAATTATCAGAATGAGCTAAACAAGTTTATACTTGCTGTAAATACAAAATTTGCATACGGCGAACTTGGTCCTGACGGTGGCACACCACTTGTTCTTCTTAATTAGTGGGGTGCGGTGTTAGATAATTTTCATTCAATTATTCTTAATTTAGATGTTAAAGTAATAAATAAAATATGAAAGCTTTTCAAGTAAAAAAATACAATAAAAAAGAAATATTAGAGTTGGTGGAAATTATAGAGCCAAGTATTGGAGAGAATGATGTTTTGATCCAAATACATTCGGCTGGCATTAATCAGATAGATTCACTGATTAAAAGTGGGGAATTTAAAATTCTTTTGCCATATAAAATACCCTTTATCTTAGGCCATGATTTGGCTGGCACTGTAACAAAAATAGGATCTAAGGTCAGAAAATTTAAAATTGGAGATGAAGTTTATTCAAGGCCTAGAGACCGTAGAATTGGCACATTTTCAGAATATATTGCTGTTCATGAAGAAGATGTGGCTTTGAAGCCAAAAAATATAAACATGGAAGAAGCAAGTAGTATACCGCTTGTTGGTTTAACTTCTTGGCAGGCTCTTGTTGAAATTGGAAACCTTAAACAAGGGCAAAAAGTATTTATCCAAGCTGGTTCTGGTGGTGTGGGAACATTTGCTATACAACTTGCAAAACATTTGGGTGCATATGTTGCAACCACAACAAGTCGGGATAACTTTGATTTGGTTAAAAGTCTCGGGGCGGACTTTATAGTTGATTACAAAACAGAAGATTTTGAAACCAAACTAAAAGACTATGACGTAGTCCTACATAGCAATAAAGATCAGAATATATTAAAAAAGTCTTTACGTATATTAAAGCCTGGCGGGCAACTTATTTCTCTCACAGGACCAGTTACTCCAGAAATGGCGATTCAAATTGGATCACCTTGGTACTTAAGATTTATAACAAGTATTTTGAGTTATAAAATAAAAAACTATGCAAAGAAATTAAATGTAAAATTTACTTTCTTATTCATGAAGGCTAATGGAAATCAATTACGCCATATTACAAAATTGATCGAGTCGGGTGAAATAAAACCAGTGATAGATAAAGCGTTTCCCTTTATACAAACCAATGAAGCATTGGCGTATGTAGAATTGGGCCGTTCAAAAGGTAAGGTTGTAATTAAAGTAAGATAGTTAATAATATATAATATATAAAAAAATATGAATAATAATAAATTAGTTCCGTGTCTCTGGTTCCACACAAAAGGAGGAAATATTACAGAAGTGATAGAGTATTACAAAGGTATATTTTCGGATAATATGAAGGCGGGTCAGGTGATGGCTCTTGGCAGAACACCTAGTGGCAATACAGAGTTATGTGAAGTTATTGTGTTCGGACAAAAATATAATCTTATGAGCACAGAAGAGGAGCATAATAAGTTTAATGACGCTCTAGCTTTTGCGATTAATTGTGAAGATCAAGATGAGATAGACAGATACTGGGATTATTTTGTAAAAGAGGGAGAAGAATCTCAGTGCGGATGGTGTATCGATAAGTTTGGACTTCGCTGGCAAGTATTACCTAAAAATCTAGGAGAGTTAATGAGTAAACCAAACTCGTTTGAAGTAATGATGAAACAAAAAAAGATAATTATTGAGGAGTATTTGAAGTAAGGTGTTTTATATTTTGTTCTTAGATTCTTGTAGATAAAAATGTTATAATCTGATCCTAAATATGCAAAAAGTTTTACTCAAAGATCAGCTTTTTAATGAGGGAAAAATCAAGATTATGGCAGAACAGATTGAAGCTGTTCATGGAGGTTTTAAGAGTAAGCTTTTTGTAAAAGAAGTTGTAGAGCAGTTTGAGTATTTAGAATTGAAGCAGAGAGTTACTCATGTGGCAGAGTGTCTTAATAGACACCTAACAGAAGATTATGAATCTTCTGTTAGTATTCTTATTAAATCTTTACCAAAAGAAAATAATGAGGAGATACTTGACGGAGAATTTGGAGATTTTATTTACGCTTCTTATTCTGAGTATGTTGTTAACTATGGAGCCAAAAAGAAACATCTACAGACCTCTCTGCAGGCCCTAGAAGACATAACTAAAAGATTTTCTTCCGAGTACGCTATTAGGGATTTTATTAATGAATTTGAAGAAGATGTTTTATCAAAACTTCTAAGCTGGAGCAAAGATAATAATCATTATGTAAGAAGGCTCAGTAGTGAAGGAAGCAGACCTAAACTTCCTTGGGGTAAAAAAATTAATTTAGACATAAAAGACGGTATTAAAATACTAGATAATTTATATTTTGATAAGAGTAGATTCGTGACTAGGTCAGTAGCCAATCATATTAATGATATATCAAAAATAAATCCGGAGCTTGCAGTAGACACTCTTAAAAGATGGCAAAAAGAAAATCAGAAAAATAAAATACAGTCAGAAAAGGAAATGGATTATATAATTAATCATAGTCTTAGAACTCTTGTCAAAAATGGGAATAAAGAGGCTTTTGAATTGCTAAATGTGTCACACAAAACTCCAATTATTTTGTCTGATTTTCAAATGAAGAAAAGTATTAATATGGATGACGATTTAGAGTTTTCTTTTGTATTAAGAATTGAAAATCCAAAATCATCAACCAAAAAAGAGAATAATAAAAAGGAAAATATTGTAGTTGATTATGTTATTTATTTTGCAGGGAAAAATGGAGAGATAAAAAATAAGAAAATTTATAAAATTAAAAAATTAAAATTAGCTAATCAAGAAGAGTTAAGAATAAATAAAAAGCATAGAATGAGAAGCGATATGACTACTAGAAAAATATACAAAGGTAAGTATAAGGTAGAGATTCTGGTGAATGCTAAGGTACTGGCTAGTCAGAATTTTGAAATAGTTTAATTTGTTTTTTAGATTTATCTAGTATCTTTGAGTCTTGATATAGTGTTAAGAGAGAGGAGGGCTAGGATTGCGAATGTAATGAATATGTACATAGTTCTACCATCAGAAAATTGCAAAATGATAGAAGCTAAAAGAGGAGCTGCTACATAAGACATTGTACTCATATTACTAAACATAACCACCAGAGAAACTTTCTCGGCTGATACTTTTCTGTAGAAGTAAGTATAGTTCATGGTCTCTAGCATGGTAGCCCCCACACGACTTATTAGAAGGAATAGAGATATGAAGAAAATGTTATTAGTATTTAAAAATGGGAACAAAAGAGAAGTTAAGGCTATTATAACTATACCAGATATCATCATTTCTTTTTCTCCATATTTCTTGTCGGCTAGATATCCAAGCTGATATGGCAATAAAACAAAAGGTATAAGCGCAAAAGGCATTATTACTCCGACATATTGGTCTATACTAATATTGGTGTTGGCTATAAGATAAAGAGGGGCATATATAGTCATTACAGCGTAGAAAGTATTAAGTATAAAAGTCGACAATAATACGAGTGATATATTTTTGTTAGCCCTGATCTCTTTTATTGTTTTTCTTATGTCTAGATTGGTGTATTTTGGATCTTCTATGTGATGATAATAGTGCTTCATAACTATAAGTATAGGTATGAGCATTAGAGCAGATAGAATATAGACATATTGATATCCAAGCACTGACATTACTTGCCCAGCTATAAGAGGAGATATAAGGATACCCGCATTTACGAGAGTTAGAAAAATTCCTTTGATTTCTCCTTCTCTATCCTCAGCCGTAAATTCTTCTACTAGAATGTTAATAATAGACCAGAAGAGGGTTTGGGTTATAAAATATCCTAAGAATCCAAAAGCGACTACAAAAGGATTGTTGGTTAATCCCATAGAGATAGTTGAGATAAAACCAAAAATCAAAATTATTCTAGCAAAGTTATAGGTATGTATTTTTTTGATATACTTCACCATTTTAAAAGATAAAAACAGTGATATTAAAGCAGAGGCTGTATAGATAATTGATGTAATTTCTCTGCCCCAAATTGACTCTAAGAATGTTGAATTCATGTATAGAGGCATTGCATAAAATAATGAATACAATATTGATATTGCTAGGCTTACAATTAACAGTTTCTTTTTTATTTCTGCTGACATAATTTATAATTAGGAATTAGTTATATTATATTAATTCTATTTTATTAATAATTATATCACAATAAAAGCATCCAGAGGATGCTTTTATTGTTTATATTGTGATTATTATTGCCATGATTACCGGCTTCTTGGCTGTGGCCTCTATTAGCATATCATTGGCTTTTGCTTTTAGTAGTCCACGAAGTTCATCAACATCTATATCTTGATGCGATCTTAGATATTCTTCACAAATCTTCTTTATTTCTTCTCTTACAGCAAAGAGAAGATCTTGAGATTCTTTGAGATATATAAAACCACGAGAAGCAATATCTGGAGATTTCTTCAGCTTCTTAGTTACTGAGTCTATTAGAACTATGATTGCAAAAACTCCTTCATCACCAAGATTCTGTCTATCTTTTATAATGACTTCTGCTATTTTACCAACGCTTGTACCGTCCACCACCAGAAGATCATTAGGAGCTTTCTCTTCTATTGCTACGATTTTCTTACCCTCATCTTGAATCTCTATAATCATTCCGTTATCAGGGATTATTATGTCAGACGGTGATAAACCTAAGGCATTCTCAGCTATGCTGCCATGCATAGTTAATAGATAATGATAACCGTGAACTGGTATGAAGAATTTTGGATTAATGGCTTTGTGTATCCAAGCTA
>JAUPVO010000039.1 GCA_030916975.1 Patescibacteria group bacterium | reverse complement strand
ATTCTCTTCTCAAGAAAGTATTTTGAGTTTGCAAAACGATCTTCAGAACAAAATTGAAAATGCTACAACCAAAGTCGAAGAAGATTTTGCTAAAATAGCACCAGAATTACTCGTAAAAATGTTTAACAAAACATTAGGGAATGCTGATAATGATACTCATAATAAAATAATTCAGTCTATTGCAAAACAAAATAATTAAAAATCTTTAAACAAATGAATTCTCAAACTATAGTAGATTACATAATTAAAAATAAAGAAAAAGTTTCTTTGCAAAGCATTTTTGATTATGCGCATAAGTTTGATCTCGATTATTTATTGCCAGATGTTTTGTCCAAAATAAAAAGATATAATAATAGAGAAATAAAGAACTCTACTGTAGTTTTAGAAACATCGGTTAACGCAGATGAAGATACTCTGAAAGCTCTAGAAAATAGATATGATTTAAAAATAGAGAAGAATCAGATCAACAAAAATATAATAGCTGGATATAAAATATATAGCAGAGATAGTATAGTCGATGCTAGTATAGAAACTTTACTTAAAAATTTTAACAACTAATTATTTAATCACAAAAAATGTCAATACAAAAAATTCAAAATGAAATAGAGAAAATGATCGACGGACTTAGTTTAAATGTTGAGATCAAAGAGTCTGGAACAGTTGCCAAGGTCTATGACGGTATAGCCACTGTTCTTGGCCTTAAGGATGTTGCTAGTATGGAAATGTTAGATTTTGAATCAGGTGCTAAAGGTATTGCATTTAATCTGGAAACAGATAGTGTTGGAGCCGTGATTATTGATGGAGCAGATAAGGTTATGGAAGGAGAGAAAGTGACAAGAACCAAGAAGATTCTGTCTGTACCTGTTGATGATACTGTGCTTGGAAGAGTAGTTGACCCACTGATGAAAGTTTTAGATGGTGGTGAACCAATCAATTCCAATCATTATGAAGAAATAGAAAAGATTGCCCCTGGAGTTATGGCTCGTGAGCCAGTAAATGTTCCCATGCAAACTGGATTAAAAGCAGTAGACGCTTTAGTTCCAGTGGGAAGAGGGCAGCGTGAACTGATTATTGGTGACAGACAAACAGGTAAAACTACCATAGCCATAGACACAATAGTTAATCAAAAAGACAATGATGTAATATGTGTATATGTTGCAATTGGTCAAAAGGAATCAAAAATAGCTCAGATAGTAGAAGAGTTAAAAAGTAAAGACGCAATGAAATACACAATAGTAGTTCTTGCTGGAGTGTCACAAGGTGCGACTAAGTCATATTTGGCTCCATATACAGGATCAGCTATAGCAGAGTATTTTATGAAGCAAGGCAAAGATGTTCTTGTTGTATACGATGACTTAACTAAACATGCCATTGCTTATCGCGAGATGTCATTGCTTTTGAAGCGCCCGTCAGGTCGTGAAGCTTATCCTGGAGATGTTTTTTATTTACATTCTAGATTACTTGAAAGAGCTTGTAGACTTAATAAAGAGAATGGAGGAGGTTCTATTACAGCTTTACCAATCATTGAGACACAAGCAGGAGACATATCTGGTTTTATACCAACTAATGTAATCTCTATCACTGATGGTCAGATTTTTACTGATTCAGGGTTATTTTATAAAGGTATTAGACCTGCGGTTGATGTTGGATTATCAGTGTCACGTGTTGGTGGTGCAGCTCAATCTAAAACTATGAAGAAAAATGCCGGATCTATGAAGTTATCTCTAGCACAATTTAGAGAGCTTGAAAGTTTTTCTCAATTCGATTCAGATCTCGATCCTGCTACCAAAGCAACACTTGAAAGAGGAAAAAGAACAGTGGAAATACTAAAACAAAAAAACAATTCTCCAATGCCAGTAGCTAATCAAGTTGCATCTATTTATGCGGTGAACAATGGTTTGTTAGATGATATAGAAGTAAAAGATATAGTGCAATGGGAAAAAGATTTTCAAGAGGATATTAACAAATACCACAAAGAGTTTTTAAATAAATTAAATTCCACTTGGGACGAAAATATAGAAAAAGAGTTACTCGATATCATAACAACTTTCAATAGAGAGTATAGGAAATAAAAACTTAATTAAATTAGTAGATTACTAGTTTCTAAAGTTAGAAAAAGCTAAAGTTTATGAATAAAAAAATAATTAAAAGCAAAATAAAGTCAACAGAAAATATCAAAAAGATTACCAAAACGATGGAGATGGTTTCTGTTGCCAAGATGCGCAAAGCTGTGCAATTAGCTGAAGATTATAAAACTTTTGGTCAAGAAGCTAAGAGAATATTATCCATATTAGCAGACCAAAAAGAAAAAAATATTTATTCTTTACATAATGATTCAGACTATAAACTTCTTATAGTTATTGCTGGACAAAAAGGTCTTTGCGGAGGCTATAATTCTAATATTTATAGATATATTAACAGGGTTTATGGAGAAGATATCAAAAATAAAACTATCAAGTTTATTACCATAGGTAAATATGCTGAGAAGATAGCTAGAAGATTTGACAAGGGAGAAGAGGGTGACAGTATTATTTTGTCATTTAATCAGGTAGAGTTTTTGAGCAAGGACGCTAGGGTGATTGTAAAAAATCTCTCCGAGTCTTACCTGAACAAAGAATTTTCTAAAGTTGATCTTGTATATACTGACTTTGAAAATATTAATTCCATGCAAGTAGTTAGTAATACTTTATTGCCTTTCAATTCTAATAGCATTGATGTTCTAAAAGACATATCAGAAGATGATAAGACGGATGATTTAGAATATGTTTTTGAGCCAAATATAAAACAAGTTTATGAATACACTATTAGGATTTTATTGCAAAATATAATACTTGGTTCTGTATTACGGGCTAGAGCATCTGAACATGCTGCTCGTATGATGGCGATGAAAACGGCAACTGATAATGCTTCAGAGATGATATCAGAACTTAAGCTGTGGTATAACAAAGCTCGTCAAGCAGCTATTACTCAAGAAATCGCAGAGATTAGCTCGTCTATGATAGCTAAATAGTTCTAGCAGATTTAATTCAATGAAAAATATTTTCCAAATCGTAGTTTATTTTTTCGCTCTAACTGGCTTAGCTTTTTTATCAGTATTTTTTGCTATGAAATACGGATTAACCAAAACAACTGGAAGCATAGATAGTCAAAGTAGTTATTTTAAAAATGCATATCAGAAAGTTTCTAAAACTGATGCTTCTGGCGATATGATAGAACCTGATGATTATTGTATTATAAAGACCATATCAATATCTTCCAATTCTGATTTGGAGAGAATATTGAAGGCATTTACAGATAATCATAATGATATAAAATTACTTTATAATATGTTAGCAGCCTACAAATACTCTTGGACCGAAAATGATACTAACTCACAAAACTTTGAACAGTGTATTAATCAAAATAAAAACAAAGCCTATACTGTTGCAGACGTGGTGGAATTTAATAAAGAAAATAAAGATACAACTTCTTTACTTTGGGCCAATACAAGCGAGTGGCAAATATTTGAAGAGGCAATATTAAAAGACAAAGAAGTAATTGATAGAGTTTCTCAAGAAGTCGGAGTAGATAAGAGATTCCTTATAACTCCATTAGTAGTAGAGCAGCTGAGACTTTTCTCTTCTCAGAGAGAGATATTTAAAAAGTATTTTGCACCCCTTAGAATACTTGGTTCTCAGACGCAGTTTAGTCTTGGTATATACGGAATAAAAGAAGAAACAGCTAAACAAATTGAAAGGAATCTTAAAGATAAGAATTCTTCTTATTATCTCGGAGTAAAATATGAGAATATTTTAGATATTAAAGCTGATGACAACTTAACTTACACAATAAACAATGATAATCTTAAGCTGATTACGAGTACAAGTAGCACTGCCACATCTTCTTCGGCTACTTCTTCTACAAGTACTGATTCCGTTGCAACAACTTCTGTTAGAACACTAAATGCCACAGAATACGAGAGGATTAAAAGGCTTACCGATGAACATGATCATTACTATTCTTATCTCTACGCTGCTCTTTATATCAAAGAGCTCGCAACATCTTGGCAAAAGGCAGGTTATGATATAAGTGATAGGCCAGAAATCATAGCCACTCTATATAATATAGGTTTTGCCAAATCTAATCCCAAACCAAATCCTGAGGTCGGAGGAGCAATTATAGACGTTGGAACAACTAGATATACTTTCGGGTCTCTTGCTTATCAGTTCTACTATTCAGGGTTGTTGAGCCAGGATTTTGGCTATCCTACTAACAAGTAAAAATTTAGTTTATCCAGTCAGTTATAATCAGGAGGTCATCATTTTCTCCTTTAATACTCTCCCAAATCTCTTCTGTTATAAATGGCATGAAGGGATGTAGAGTAATTATTAGGTTCCTAAGTATTGCAAGCAGAGTGGCCTGAGCTGAGATTTTATCTTCATTATTTAGTATTCTATTTTTTAAATTCTCAATGTGTATATCACAGAATTGATGCCAGAAATAATCGTATATTTTTTCAGAAGCAAGATGCAGTCTATAGTTTTCTATGTCAGAAGTTATTTCTTTTATTTTTGCTAAGGATTCTTCATATATTTTTTTGTCAGAAGAATTAGTTATATTTTGTGAGTAGGTTAAAGAGCTTGAGTAATTTAAGGTTCTTTCTAGTACGAAACGAGTAGCGTTCCATATCTTATTGGCAAACTTTTTATAGGCCTCTACTTTTTTAGGGTCTAGATTCATATCTACTCCTGGAGCATTATTAACTATTAACCCCATACGAAGAGCATCCGTTCCGTATTTTTCTGATATTTCAAGAGGAGATATAACATTACCTTTACTTTTACTCATTTTTTTACCATGAGCATCACGTACTAAGCCATGCAAATATATATCTTTGAAAGGTGCTTGATCAGTTAGATATAAACCAAGCATTATCATGCGAGCAACCCAAAAGAAAAGTATGTCAGCACCAGTTTCCATTACACTAGTAGGATAATATTTTTGAAAATCAGACCCATTAGGATAATCTGTCGTTACTAGTGGCCACTGTCCAGAAGAGAACCAGGTATCAAAAGTGTCAGTATCTCTTTTTACTTCAGAAGAACATACTGGGCAAGACGTTATCTCATCTTTTAAGTCAACAGTGCCGTGATCACATGCTATACATATTTTGGCTGGTATAGGTATGCCCCAGACTATTTGTCTGCTAATATTCCAGTCCTGTATATTGCTCATCCAGTGTCTAAAAACTTTTTCATGCTGCTCCGTTAATATTCTAAATTCTTTTTCATCTAAAGCTTTTACAGCTCTATCAGATAGCCCTTTCATTTTGATAAACCACTGAGCTTTGATCTGAGGCTCTATTTCCCTTTCACATTTGTAACATACGGCAACCTCATGTTCGTATTCATTATCAACTTTAATTAATAGGCCTTTGGAATCTAATTTTTCTACTATTTTTGGTCTAGCATCTTTGATGCTCATCCCTGCGAATTCATTTGCTATAGGCAGTAATTTGCCTCTCTCATCGATTATTTGCTCTATATCCAAGTCGTATTGTTTCGCTATATCAAAATCCACAGTAGAATGCCAAGGTGTTATTGTCATAACACCAGAACCAAACTTAGGATCAACAGATTTGTCTTTGATTATCGTAGCTTCTATCGGCCCATTAATCCATTCAACTGTAATCTTTTGTCCGTGAGTATATTCTTTGTATCGTTCATCGTCTGGGTGCATAACAACATATTTATCTCCGAATTTTGTCTCAGGCCTAACCGTTCCAATAGTGAATGGGCCGTATTTGAAATAGTAAAAAGGATCTTTCCTTTTTATATAATTCGTTTCGAGATTGGATAGAGAAGTTTGATGTTTGGGACACCAGTTTACAATCCTTTTTCCTCTATATAGAAGCTTGTCCTTGTCTAACTTTTCAAATGTATTGTAAACAGTTTTGATAACTCTGTCGTCCAGAGTAAATAACTCTCTAGACCAGTCACAACTAGCTCCTAGCTGACGTATTTGGCCTTCCATGTAGGATTTGTTAGATAGAGTGAAGTCTAGTATTTCTTTGTATAGCTCTTCTTTACTCAAAGCGAATCTAGATCTACCTTCTTTTTCTAGCACTTTCTCATACACGACTTGAGTCTCAAACCCAGCGTGGTCAGCTCCTGGTATCCAAAGAGATCTTTTACCATTCATTCTGTTGAATCTAATCAATATATCTTGTAGAGTAACAAAAAGAGCATGCCCAGCGTGCAATGATCCATTGGCGTTAGGTGGCGGCATTACAATTGAGAAAGTTTCTTCCTGCCCCTCTTTATTTTTTTTGATTTTATTTTCTGGATAATTATCCGGATTAAAATACCCAGAAGAAAGCCACTTTTCATATATTGAATTTTCTATTTCTTGTGGATTGTAGGGTTTTTGGAATTTATCTTGGTTTATCATGTTTTGTGGATTAAAGTCGGATCAAACTAAGCTTATTTTATAGCTATATTTTAGCATAATTATGATAAAAATAAAAAAGCCCAATGAATTAACTTAAGTTAATTCATTGGGCTCGATTTTGTCAACGAAGTGAAATGTCTATATTTGAAAGATTTATTTTTCAGTCAAAGTCACACTTTCAACAATGACTGTGAATCCACGTAAACTGCTTACGGTTCGAGCTTTAAATTCATAAACCCTAAGAACTCCTTCAACTACAGCCAAACCAGTAAAAGCAATTTCTTTTGACCCTTGAAATATCACATTATTTAAATTCTTTTAGTAGTGGCCAGTTTAAAGTGTGATTTGTCATTACTTAGCCTCCATAGTTTTGTTGGCCAAGAAGTAAAGTGGAAGACTTACCATAATCAAGAAGATTGTGGTTATAGTTGCCCCGACTCCAACAGCCATTACAACAATTCCCCAATGATTGAAGATTAAGTTAATTAAGAATTCGAAGATTTCCATGACCACCTCCTTTATGCAGCTATAAAAAGATCTGTAAAAGATTTTAAGAATACCATATTTATTAAATTTAGTAAATATGGTATTATATGTATATAAATGTCAAATACTGATACAGAACAAGATAATTTAAATAACATTTTAAGTGAGGAATTGATTAGAAAAATTAGTTCTGACAAGAATGAACCAGGCTGGATGTTAGAGAAGAGAGTGGAAGCTTTTTCGCTTTTTGAGAATGCAAGATTGCCAACTTGGGGACCGTCATTAGAAGAATTAGATCTAAGAAATATATCTTATTATATACCCCCTAATGTTGACGAAAAGAAATCTTGGGCCGAAGTACCACAAGAAATAAAAGATACTTTTGATAAGCTTGGTATACCGAAAGCTGAACACGAATATCTTGGTGGAGTAGGGGCTCAATACGACTCAGGTATTGTTTATCACAGAATCAAAGATTCTTTGGCCAAGATTGGTGTAGTTTTTGAAAACATGGACACAGCCGTACAAAAGTATCCAGAGCTAGTTCAGAAGTATTTTATGACAGATTGTGTGCCAATAACAGACCACACCTTTACCAAGCTTCACGGAGCCGTTTGGAGTGGTGGGACTTTTATTTATATTCCAAAAGGAGTCAAAGTTACTATGCCTCTGCAAGCTTATTTTCGTATGAATGCTCCTAGTGCTGGTCAATTTGAGCACACCTTGATTATTGCTGACGAAGGTTCTGAAGTAGAGTATATTGAAGGCTGTAGTGCTCCAAAATACACCGCCAGCTCACTTCATGCTGGTTGCGTAGAAATCATAGTTATGAAAAATGCCAAGGTAAAATACATTAGCGTTGAGAATTGGTCCAAAAATACTTACAATCTTAACACTAAAAAAGCTCTTGTTTACGAAGGAGGAGAAATTAATTGGGTCAATGGAAATATGGGATCCAGAGTCACTATGCTCTACCCAACATCTCTGCTTCTTGGAGATAATAGTAAATCTGAATCTATGGGTATAGTTTTTGCTGGTAATAATCAACATCAAGATACTGGTTCCAAAGTTATACATATGGGTAAAAATACTTCATCCGTTATAAGAAGTAAAAGTGTTAGCCGCGAAGGAGGTATAGCTAATTATAGAGGGCTAGTTCAGGTAACCAAAAAAGCAGACAATGCCAAATCTTTTGTTGGCTGTGATGCTTTAATTTTAGATTCTAAAAGTGTTAGCAACACTTGGCCTATGAGCAAGATACAAAATAAAAATGCAAATGTAACTCATGAGGCTACAGTGGGGAAAATAGGGGATAAAGAATTATTT
>JAUPVO010000038.1 GCA_030916975.1 Patescibacteria group bacterium | reverse complement strand
ATGATATCTTGGCAAAGAAGTCTCGCACATACGCACTTCTATATCCATTTATTGAAATAGGTCTTGGAGTACTATACTTCTTTGTCATTGGTGGAATATACAGAGACGTGTTTACCTTTATTATTATGTCTATAGGTACTATAGGGGTCTGGAAAGCACTTCAAAACAAAGATGAGATACCTTGTGCATGCTTAGGAACAGTTTTCTCTGTTCCAATGACAAAGGTAACTCTTTTCGAGAATCTATTTATGGCACTTATGGCTCTCTATATGGTGATCACAACTTTAAGTATGGGGCATATGGCAATGTAATGTTCCCAAAGTATTATTAATTAATAAAACAAATTTATGAATTACAAAATTTCTACAATCGTATTAGCAATAGCACTCATCTCTACATGGGTATTTCACTTCGGAGACATCGTACAGAAAGATAAAGAGCGAATAAACAATCTAACTGGTGCACAGAAAACAATGCAGAATATGCATCAAATGCCAGATGGTTCAATGATGATGAATACTGGTAACAGTATGATGGATATGACTATGACAGACATGGTCGGAATGATGAAAGGTAAAACAGGTAAAGCTCTAGAGAAAGAATTTATTACTGGCATGATACCTCATCATCAAGGTGCAGTAGACATGGCTAAATTGTTACTACAAGACAAAACTGTAAATCCTGAAATTAGGACTTTTGCAGAGAATATAATAAAAGCTCAAGAGAGTGAAATTAAAATGATGAATGAGTGGCTAAAGTCTTATTAAGAGTTACTCTTGCAACAAAAAATACACGAGATTATCGTGTATTTTTTGTTGCAATTTATGTATGTGAGTCGCACCACTTGCTCAGGCAAGTGAGTTGACTCCGATACTAAATTGTGTTGGCGGAGGCGGTGAGATTCGAACTCACGGTACGTTGCCGCACGTCTGTTTTCAAGACAGGTGCCTTAAACCACTCGGCCACGCCTCCAAAATTGTGAATGAAGTATAGCATATTATCTATCAAAATGCTACACTATAAGTGTTATAAATATAATATTAATTCAAATATATGGGAATCTTAGACAGTTTAAAAAACTTATTAGGACTTGGTGATAATAAAGTAGTAGATTCATTAGAAAAAGTTGCAACAGGGGAAGCTAATGTTGCGGATGAAGTAAAAAATGTAACATCGGATTTGGCTACTGAGGCCTTTGATAACGTTGTGAATTTTGATGATATAGATATATCAAAAGTAGTTTCTTTGTTGGAGTCTGCTGGTATAGTATCTAGATTACCAGAAGATATACAATCAAAAATAACAGACGGAACTATATCAAAAGAAGATGTGCAGGCAATTTTCGCTGACCACAAATCTGAAATTATGGAGTTTGTTGTGAGCAATAAAGACAAGATTGGCCTCTAATTATTTTTAGACAATGTTTGACGTTATACAAATCTTACAAGATTATGGATATATTGGAATGTTCCTAATCTCTTTTTTGGAGTCGGGAGTATTTCCTATATTACCAGGAGACAGCCTTTTGTTTGCTTCTGGGATATTGGCATCTAATAATTATATAAACATATATGTATCTATAGCTGTGTTCTTCACTGGAAGTTTCTTGGGGGGAATATCCGGATATTATATAGGGGACAAATTAGAAGATCTTAGAGATTCAAAGTATTTTTCCTTTTATCTTAAGAAGGTTTTCAAAGAAAAGTATCTTGATGAGGCTAGAGAGTTTTTCAAAAGAAGAGGGGAGCTTACTATACTATTATGTAAATTTGTACCGATAGTAAGAACTTTTGCACCTGTTATAGCTGGAGTTGTAGAAATGGATTATAAAAAGTTCGTGTTATACAATTTGTTGGGAGCATTTGTATGGTCCGTGTCTTTTGTGGGGCTGGGGTATTTTCTAGGAGAAAGATTCCCTTTTGTTTCTAAGTATATGGAGTATATTATTATTGCTATCCTGATTGTTACAACTGCTCCAGTTATAGTTAAGGTTTATAAAAAGTATAAAAACAGAAAAAGTAATTAAGAATTTTATTATTATGAAGTATTTGGGTATAGATTATGGTTCTAAAAAAGTTGGTTTTGCACAGAGTGACGAGTCTGGGAGTTTTGCTTTCCCTCTTATGATTGCTGCTAATGATGATTCTCTGACCACTGATACATTAGAAATCATTCGAGCCATGGACATATCTTTTGTTGTTATCGGAGAGAGTTTGGATCAGAATGGCAAGCCTAACAAAATAGCCAAAGAAGCCAAAAAGTTTGGTGATATTGTCAAAGAAAAATCAGGTAAAGATGTTTTGTATGAGAAAGAGTGGTTTACAACTTCAGAAGCTAGGAAGCAGCCAGGTGCTAGAAATGAAGTTGATGATGCAGCAGCAGCTTTAATCCTACAAAGATATTTAGATAAAATAAATCCAAAAAAGTTCAGCGAAGAAGAGGGGGAGGATGATAGTGATTAGTTGTTGTGATATAATTATACAAATATGGAAGACTCAAATAAAAAAGAAGAAAATAGTATTGTTGAAAATAAATACATTTCAATTGAAGATTTTGCAAAAGTAGAGATCAGGCTCGGAACCATTGTAGATATTGAAGAAGTAGAGGGTAGTGATAAATTATACAGACTGACCGTGGATTTTGGAGAAGAGAAAGAAGTTGAGAGTGAAAGCGGTATATTAGAAAAAGAAAAACATTATAGAAATGTTTTCTCTGGCATCAAAAAATTCACAACACCTGAATCTTTAAAAGGTAAACAGTTTCCTTTTGTAACTAATCTACAACCAAGAAAAATGATGGGGGAATATAGTCAGGCTATGATTCTGGCTGCTTCTGGGGAGGTGGGAGGAGAAGAGGTTTTGTCATTGATGTCGCCAACACAGAATCTTTCCAATGGCACACTTTTGCGTTAGTTTTCTAATATGAAAATAAAATTATACAAAAACAAAACATACATTGTTAATAGAGATAACGAAGAGTATACTTTTAATCTCGGAGAGAAAGATATACAAGAACATGGTTTTCAAGTTGTGGATCACTTGGTTGAAAGTATTTTGCAATATTTAAAAAATAAAGAAGAGATTTTTGTAGAGGGTACAGGACTTCAGAGTAGAATGATAGGAAGAAAATTAGAAGATAAAGTTAAAAGGGATATTGTTTATATCGATGAGAATAAAACTGTTTATCTTTAAATTAGTTACCAACAGCCCCTAAAATAAATCAGACTCCTTAAGGAGTCTGATTTATTTTAGGGGCTGTTGGTTTATGTTATTGTGCTGCCTTTAATTCAGTTTTGTTAGCCATGTGTTCACCTAGAAGCTCTCTGTATATATAGTAGTTAGCAAAAGTTACTATTATAGAAGCTGGAATTGTTCCTATTACCAGGAGCAGTAAACCGAGTAAAATTATAAGACCAGAGATCAAATAGAAACCAATAAGACTCCATTTGTTGTTAAGGGTCATTTCTGCAGATTTGCCGAAAGCTTCAAAAATACCCATTCCTTTATCTACTATAAGATACGGAACAAAAGCGTATTTAGTTGCGAAGTATATTCCTGGGATTATAAATAGTATCAAACCAAGGATT
>JAUPVO010000037.1 GCA_030916975.1 Patescibacteria group bacterium | reverse complement strand
TAATAATTTGAATGAAAAGTTTTTTGAAAGTGAAGAATATTTTCAAATGGCAGAAAAGTTAAGAGGATCTTTGATGTTAATGGGCCCACTTCTTTCACGTTTCCAAAAAGCTTTTATACCTTCGACCGGAGGAGATAAAATAGGCAAAAGGCCAATTGACACTCACATTTCTTCCTTTCTAAAAATCGGAGTTGCTCTTCGAACAGACAATAGGGACTATGAGTATCTTTTTATAGAAAAGGATAAAATGATTAAGAATCAAGAAGTCCTTTTAGAAGAAGCCTCTGTGACTGGTACTGCTAATCTTATTATGGCTAGCACTATAGGAAGTGAAAACATTACTATTTTTAATGTAGCTTCTGAGACTTATATCTCTCAGTTGATATCACTTTTAAATAATTCAGGCATGAACATAGAAGGAGCCGGCTCTAATAGAATTGTATTAAATGGCAGCATTCTAACAAGTTTTGAAAAGGAGATCGAACATACGGTTTTGCCAGATTTTGTAGAAGTAGCTAGTTTTGTGGCCTTAGCTATAGCAACTAAAAGCAGTATTTTAATTAAGAATGCTGGAGTTAAATATCTCGGGCAAACATTAAAAATGTTTGATTATTTAGGTTGTAAGTATGAGATAATTGGCGATGATATTAATGTTTTGAAGTTAGATAAATATAATATTGCTCCCATGATGGATGGTAGTATTAGATATATATATAGTTCACCTTGGCCCATGATTAGTCCAGATATACTCAGTGTAGGTATAGTGGCCAGTCTTCAATGTGAAGGATCTGTTCTGTGGCATGAGAAAATGTACGAAGCCAGAATGTTTTTTGTTGATAAGCTCATAGCCATGAAGGCTAATGTGGTTTTGTGTGATCCGCATAGAGTTGTCGTAATAGGTAATAATTGGAAAAGTAAATTGGTAAGCAGAAAAATGTCCAGTCCTGATATTAGAGCAGGGATAGCCTTATTAATAGCTACACTTGGAGCGTCGGGGGTGAGTGAGATAGAAAATATAGATCAGATCGATAGAGGATATGAAAGAATAGAAGAGCGCCTCGCTACGCTCGGCGCCCAAATAGAAAGATTAGAATAATTTTTATTATTTTTCACTTTTGATAAATACTTCTCAAATTGTTATAATGTAACAATGAGTAAGAATATCCAAGATAATATGTCAGAAGAGAAAGGAAAACTAATTCTTGTATCAACACCAATTGGGAATCTAGAAGATATAACCTATAGAGCTATTAGAGTACTAAAAGAAGCAGACTATATTGTATGTGAGGATACTAGAACGACCAACAATCTACTTAAACATTATAATATAACCAATTCTGACGGGTCTAATAAGTCTCTACTTATATTCCATGCCAACAGTAGTCCAAAAGAAATCAGTAGGATTATAAGTTTTTTAGAGGAAGGAAAGACCTTGGCTTATGTTTCTGATGCCGGTACACCAACAATCTCTGATCCAGGAGTTTTATTGGTTAACAAAATCAGAGAGATTAATTCTGCTTTAGAACACGGTGAGCAGATCATAATAGACATAGCTCCAGGAGTGTCTGCTGCAGTTTCTGCTTATTCTCTATCCGGAGCTTCTGGTAACAGTTTTGTGTTTAAGGGATTCATGCCACATAAAAAAGGGAGGGAGACTATGATAAAAGATATTTTGGAAAGTGAAATTACTTCTATAGTTTACGAAAGCGTTCATCGAATAGAAAAGATGCTTAGTCAGTTTGTCGCTCTAGAAAAAGAATTAAATATAAAAAAAGAATATGTGATATGCAGAGAGCTGACCAAGATTTATCAGGAGGTGATTACGGGGAGCTCGGAATACTGTCTGGATTATTTTTCTAAAAATCAAGACAAGATCAGAGGTGAATTTGTTGTGGTAATTAAGTAATGCTATAATATTATTATGGAAAAAGATCAGAATCAAGATATTAATACACAGAAAATAGAGAGCAAACAAGAAGGTCTAATCAGTAAAACAGTTTACAATATAAAAAATGTAGATTGGTCTACACGTAGAAAATATGCTTATTTTTCAGGGTTTTTTCTGATTTTTTTAATAATCATTTCTTATTTTTTGTATCCTATTATTTTCCCAAAACCAACTTGTTTTGACAAAAAGCAAAATGGAAGCGAGAGTGGAATCGATTGCGGAGGAAGTTGTAGCTTAATGTGCAAGAATTCATATCAAGAATTAGATGTTCTGCTGGCCAGATCTTTTGAGAAAAGTAACGGACTGAGTGATATAGTAGTTTTACTTGAGAATAAAAATAGATACATGGCTCCCAAAGAAATTAATCTGGATGTAGATATATACAAAACTAGTGGAGAGTTTCTAGAGACCATTAAAGTGAATCAGTTAGCTGGAACACAAAAATATATACCAATACTAATTAATAATTATAAAACTTCAGATATAGGAAAAGTTTTTGTCAAAAACCTCTCTTATTCTATGTATAGAACTAGAGGAGCTTATGATGTGTCGCTTTCAGATTTTGAGTTCTCCAAAGACAAAACATCAATTGATGTTTACCTCAAAAATATATATAAAGAGGATATCAAAGATGACTTGAAAGTTTATATTCTTGTTCGTGACAATCTGAATAACATCTCAGCTATTAATTATCAGAATCTAAACGGTATTTCATACGGAGAAACTAAAAGACTTAACTTCTTGTGGTCAAAACCTTTAGATTTTGAATTTAAGAATTTGGATATTATTTTAGTTTCTAATTTGTACGATTAGTAAGGCAAGAGTATGACAGCATTCTTAAATAAAGTTAAAGGATTGGTTAATGTTGATTTTTTTATTTTTTTACCCATTATTATATTGTATTTATTTTCTATATTAACTCTTTATGATTTTACCGATAATAGATTTTTTGTAAAGCAAGTTATATTTGGTTTAATTGGTATCACGGCTTATATTTTTACTTCTAGAATAGACTTTTCTTTTTTAAAAAATACTAAGATTATCATGTCGCTATATGGATTCTCCTTATTTTTATTGGTTCTAACTTTGATTGTGGGAGAGAATATTAATGGAGCCAAAGCTTGGCTTAATCTCGGACTGTTTTCTTTTCAGCCAGCTGACTTTGTTAAGTTAGTTTTGATAATTTTATTAGCAAAGTATTTTTCAAGACGCCATGTTGAGATAAAATTCCTAAGGCATATTGTAACTAGTTTATTTTATATAATTCTTCCCATATTAATAATAATGAAGCAGCCAGATCTGGGTTCTGCTATCGTCATAGCTTTCATTTGGCTTTTTGTTGTTATTTTGGCTGGGATGTCTAAAAAGCATATTATTATCTTTTTGATTATGGGAATAATTGGGTCAATTATGATGTGGAATTTCGCTCTTAAACCTTATCAGAAAAATAGAGTTTTGGATTTTGTTAACCCAATGCGAGATATACAAGGAAGTGGTTATAATGTTTATCAAGCCCTGGTTGCAATCGGTAGTGGTGGTGCTACAGGGAAAGATGTTGGGTTTGGTACTCAGTCGAAGTTACACTTTTTGCCAGAACATGAGACAGACTTTATCTTTTCAGCTTTTGCAGAAGAGTGGGGGTTTGTAGGAGTTTTAATCTTATTATCTTTGTATTTTATAATATTGGCTAGAGTGCTATATATTGCTTATATAAGTCACGATAACTTCTTTGCTATTATATCTCTGGGGGTTTTCGCTTGGATTTTTGTACATGCATTTATCAATATAAGCATGAATATGGGACTATTCCCAGTTACAGGTTTACCTTTACCGTTTATGTCTTATGGGGGTTCGCACATTCTAATGCTATGTTTGGCTCTCGGAATGGTTTCGTCTTTTGTTAGCTCAAAAAAGAATATTAATAAAAAGCATTATACAGAATTCCTGGGGTATTAGTTAGTCAATTTTCTATGATATAATCAGTATATGGATAAAAAGTTTTTTATTTTTATTGGACGCAGTGGCAGCGGTAAAGGAACTCAGGCTGAGCTGTTGCAAGAATATCTGAAGTTAAAGGGGGTCGGAAGTGTTAAGCATTTTACTACTGGAGGAGGTTTTAGAGAATTTATAAACAAAGAAAATAATTATTCCTCTTTATTGTCTAGAGATATAGTTAATAGAGGAGGATTGATGCCTAACTTTTTAGCTGTGTGGAACTGGACCAATATTCTGATAGAGAATATGGAGTCAGATGATAGTGTTATTCTTGACGGTGCTCCCAGAAAACTTGTAGAATTAGAAGCTCTTTCTAGAGCGGTTAAGTTCTATCAGTTCAAGAAGCCAGTAGTTATATATTTTGATGTTAGTGAGAGATGGGCTATCAAAAGATTAGAGGAGAGAGGAAGAGAAGATGATAAAGACGTGGATAATATTAAAAAGAAAATGGAATGGTTTGAAGAGGATGTTCTTCCTTGTGTTGATTTTTATATGAAAAATGATTGGTCTTGCGATTTTGTACACATTAATGGGGAAGAAGATATTGAAAAAGTTCATGAAAGTTTAACTCAAAAGATAGAACTTTTATAATAATTCTTACAGAATAAAATAATTTTAGGGGTTTAAAGAAAATTTTATTCTGTGATATAATCTTAATAATGTCAAACAATAAAAAGAATTCACAGCAAGGAGTTAGACTGAAAAGTGAAGAAGATATCAAAAAGCTAAGAGTAGCAGGATCTAGATTAGCTATAATAATGAAAGAGGTCTCAGATCATGTGAAGCCTGGTATTAGTACTGCTGAGTTAGACAAAATTTTTTATGAACTGATAATTAAAGGTGGCGATACTCCAGCACTTCTTAATTATCAACCTTATGGGGCAGATTATCCATATCCTGCTACTGTTTGTATTAGTATTAACGATGAAGTTGTACACGGCATACCAGATGATAATAGAATAATAAAAGAGGGAGATATCGTAAAGCTGGATAGCTGTTTGAGCCATGAGGGGATGATAGCAGATCACGCGGTGACGCTAGCCGTAGGAGAGATAACTGAGCAAGAGAAGAAGCTTATAGAAGTAACAAAAGAAGCTAGATCAGTTGGCATTAGAGCTGTTAAGGTTGGAGGTTATGTGAGTGACATATCCAAAGCCATAGAAGAGTATATAATGTCTCAAGGTGATTATGGAATAGTTAGAATACTTTCTGGTCACGGTGTTGGTTATGCAGTACATGAAGAACCATTTGTGCCTAATTATGACGACGGGATGAAAGGTCCTAAGCTTGTCCCGGGCATGGTTTTGGCCATAGAACCAATGGTTAATCTTGGAAGTGATGATTGTGAGCTTTGCGCTGACGGCTATACTTTTGTTACAGAAGATGGTCAGAAAAGTGCTCATTTCGAACATACTGTAGTAATAACAGAAAAAGGGGTGGAGATAATAACTGCATAATCAGCTTTTTTCCATTGACTTGAAATAAAACATATAATTTGTTGTAATACATAGAACGATGTCAGATGAAGATATTGTAAAGAACATAGTATCATCTTATTCTCAAAAAGATGAAAATAAAAGAAAAGAAGGTATTAATTCTTTCTCTTTACTTTTTAGTAGGTATGAAGAAAAGCTGCAAAGGTATATTAAAAGATTTGTCTACGATGCTGATGATGCCAATGATATACTTCAAGACGTGTTCATTAAGACTTTTCAAAATCTTAATAGCTTTGATGATAAATACAAGTTTAATTCTTGGATTTATCGCATCACACACAATGAGTGTATTAATTATCTTAAGAAAAACAAAAAAGAGGGAATTAGTTTTGTGGACCTAGATGCTATCATGCCAATTCTTTTTGCCAAAGAGACAAGTGATGAATTAACCCTGTCTAACGAGAATAAGGAACTTATTGAGAAGGCTTTGTATAAACTGGACGTTAAGTATAGAGAGGTTATAGTTTTGAACTTTTTTGATGATTTAAGTTATGAAGAGATAAGTGATATTTTACATATACCAATTAGTACAGTAGGTGTTAGAATTAAAAGAGCTAAAGATAAATTGAAATTATTACTAATAGAAAACAGTAATAATATTTAAATATATGGAACAAAAATTAGAATTGATTAAAGATAAGATTACAGACGCCATAGAAAACGGTAATGTTAAAATGAAGCCAAGATGGCAGTTTATTTTACATGGTCTACTCGTTACTCTTGGACTTTCTTTTTTGTTCTTATTAAGCACTTTTTTACT
>JAUPVO010000036.1 GCA_030916975.1 Patescibacteria group bacterium | reverse complement strand
TTTATATTTCATAATTTTAATTATTTACATCATACGATACCCTAATCATGTCTTTTTCTTTTTTAATCTTTCTTATCGTTATATTTTGTATTTCAGATAAATTTTTACAGTGTGTTCCTCCGCAAGGGACACCAAATTCTCCATACAAAACTATCCTTGAAGGTTTTCTTTCAGGTAAAAAATCAGGCACAAAATGACAGTATTTACTCATTTCGCTTTTATCCATAAACATGATTTTTGTATCAATATTTCTTTTAATTATTTCATTACATTTCATTTCTAATTCCTTTATAAGACTTTCATCAAAAACATTGTCAGAAAGTTCATACTCAACATAAGCCCCTTGAGGAAAATGATATCCTTTTGTTGGTTTCCATTTTTTACCAAGTTCAAAAAGACCCATGTCTACCAAATGACCTGCAGAATGAAACCTTGTATGCAAATCCCTTCTGGATTTCTCTACTATACATTTTATTTCATCGCCAATGTTAAATTTACCAGAAATGTATACACCAATATGATGCACAAGACCTTCATTGAACCTCACTTCAGTGACGTTGAAAGTAGTGTCTTGGTTTTTCAAAATTAAACCATTGTCATAAGGTTGGCCGCCACCTTGAGGATAAAAAACTGTCTGGTCAAGGACAATAGAAATTGTTCCATTTTCTAATTCTTTAATATCTTCTATTCTTGCAGAAGATTCTAATAATTGCATGTTTTCTAAGTAAATTAATTTAGTCATATTTGCTTTTATTATATCATTTTTTCCGAAAATGTTGTATAATTTATCTGTTCACATCCCAATATTGCAATAGTTCACATTAATTTGTGTTCTATCTATTTTCAACTTGTAGGTAGAAACGGGTGGATGACAGCATTCTGCAAGTTGAAGGCACTTCGGTGCTTCGCAATACTGTGGATGTGAACACTGTCGTCCACCCATTTTTGATTTTTCATAATTCAAAATGGTGGAGTTATTACAAAAAGATAATACAAACCATTATGCAAAAAATTAAAGACTTTTATAAGAATCACAAGATTCTTGGTGGATTCATAAATATATTTTTATTCATTTTTATAATTTCAATTTTTATTTCAACTTCAAATGATAGTTCAAAGAAAATAGAAGAAAAGAAAGTCGTTGCACTCGAAACAGCAACTTCAACTGATACAAAAGTTAAGTTGATCACTTCTGATACAATGATCGGGACCAATATAGAATTTACAAAATTTGAAATACTACCAAACACTGATACTGACAGAAAAGGGACAAACTATGCCCAAGTGACAATACAGATAAAAGATTTTTATAGTAAAGAAAAATTGTTCAAAAATATAGGAAAGTTATCCGCAAAGATATATCAAGAAACTTTCAAAAATGAACCGAACATAACAGATGTTGTAATAATATACACAGGGGAATTAACTGACGATTACGGCAACAAGAAAGTATCAAATATGATTTCTCAAACAATGAATAAAACCACACACGAGAAATTAAACTATAAAAATTTTGATGCAGAAAAAATGTGTGACTTTTTGAGAGAACAAAACACAAGACTCAAAGCAGAAACATATTGTGGAGTATTTGCTACGAATTTGAGATAGCAATAATAAAAGATACGCAAATGAAAAGAGGTTTATTACCTCTTTTTTGGTATAATTTCATACATGATCACATTTAGTCCTAAACAGAGATTGGAACAGGAAATTTCTACTTTGATAACTTTTATATCTTATGGTAGAGAACTGTACTATGAAAAAACTGGATTCACTCGTTCCTCAAGTAAAGAATGGTATAACCACTGGCTATGCAAAGAGTTGTTTAACGAAAATGAATATCTACTTCAAACAGACTTAAACATTCAATTGTTGTATATAAAACTTAATTCATATTATGAAATATATCCAAAAGAAATTAGAAGTACCAATACAAAACTTCCAAGAAATGCATTTGCACATGCACATAACGATGAAATTTTTAAGGGCAGAGTAAAATATAACTATTTTTTACATAAAGTCTCAGAAGATTTTAGTAAATTTATGTATTTATTTTATGCAATTGATAAAGAAAACAAAGATCCTATCACTATTGAATTAGATCTTAATGAAGATATTAATTACTTTACTAACTTATGGAAAATCAGCGAGGAGCAGACGAGCCAAAATATTAAAAATAATAAGTGACCCCATTTTTAATTATTTAGTTTCAAAATCAACCTCGTCTTTTTTACCTTTTTACTTAGTAAAGTAAGTATATAGTTCAATATAAAAAGCGTTATTAATTATGCAACGCTTTTTATTATTCAAAACTATATATTCCTTTATGATGTTTTATATTTGCTTTGATTAAGATTAATAACATCACCATCATCAGCAACTACTTGCTGGTTTTTAACTGGTTCTTGCGGTTTTACTGTTGATGCTATTTGAACAACATCGGTAAAAACGTCTTTGTTTTTTATATTATTCATATACTTATATTATAACATTCGCTTTTTTCCTTTATTTATAAAGGTTTTTACAATCTTAGATTTGCAAATAAATGATTTGTTGAGTTTTTACTACTCATAATTTCGTTATAAGACACACAGAAATGTGAAATCTGTTTTGAAAATTCTGATATTTTTGCTATTCTTTCTATCTGATTAAAAGGTTCAAGATAGGCCGATAACTCGGCACCAAAACAAAGCTAAAGATTATATGTTACCCAGAGAGATTTTATTCTTTCTGTATTTTATTACATATAATTATTCTAGGATAGAGATATGAATTCACGTTAGAAATTAATTTTAATTCAAGCTCTTTTTTAATTATCCACTTTGTTTTATCTATTTGATTAATAAAAGTTTTACTTTCAGTAGTGAATACTGCCATAACTCCATTTGTATTTAAATTTCTTTCACACATATCAATAAATGCTTTATAAAGAATATCTAATTTTTCACCCTTAGAGTATAGTCATGCCGAAGGGTAAATCAGCAACGATGACATCAAATTTCCCCCACTCCCTTAAGTGGAATATGTCAGATTCTGAAAGTTTTATTTTTTTAATTAGTCCAGCTTTTTTAATATTTTGATAGCCAGAGCTTAAATGTTTTTTATTTATATCAAAACCTGCAACTGTTTCCAGGTTTGAATACTCAAGAGCGGCCTCAATAAGTAAAGTTGAACTTCCGGAAAATGCATTAAGATAACTTTTTTTATCTGATAAATTGCAAAGAAGGTTTAAGGAATACGCAATATTTGAATCCATTGCTCCACTCATATTAACTGCTCTATAATCTCTTAAAGATAAGGGTCTCTTTGTTACTTGTATTGATATTTCCCAGGAATAATTTACTTTATAGATATTTATTTTTAAATCTGCTTCACTCTTTTCATTTATATTAAATTCCACTTTAATATATTCAAGAAGACTTTTTACTTCATCGGAATCATAGCCAGCACAAGAAAGTTTAAAAGTTTTAAACTTATCAAGACTTTTATTTATAACCAAATTTACCATATCGCCCAAAATACTTTTATGTTTAGATAAATATCTTGGATTATAATTATCACCCCTTAAAACCAAACTTACAATCCCAACACTTTTCAACTTTAAAACATCTAAAAAAGACTCCTCGAAATCCAAATAGAAACAATCTTTCTCTTTAGAAAGGATAGGATTCTTTAATTTAAGTTTTATTTCTTCCTCCACAACACAGCCAAGACCCTCTGCAAAACCTAATTTTAACTGATAGTTAATTTTGTCCATGATTACTTCTACCTCTTATACTTATAATATATTTCTTTTATATTTCGTATTAAATTAACAATATCTTCAAGCTTAGTATATCTTCCCATACTGATTCTGATGTTCTCATTAGACGCTTGCTTATTCTTAGTCATTGAGAATATAACGTGGGAGCCTTCAGCAATCTCATGAGAAGCGCAAGAAGACTTATGAGAAACCTCAAACCCTTTTGAATCAAGTCGTATAACCATCTCATCGCTCCCTATATTAGGCAAACCAATATTAATATTATTAGGCAAAGATTCTAAATTAAAATAATTGATACTATTATTTTTATTATCTACTATTCTACTAATATCATTTATTTTGGTGTATATTACAGCTTCTTTTATTTCTTTTTGTATATTTTCAAAAAAATAATTCTGAATCAATAAAAGCCTTTTTATCTCATCGTCTCTTTTTAATTTGGCTTCTTTTAAAGCTTCTGCAAGCCCAACAATTCCTTGAATATTTTCAGTTCCACTTCTGAGTTCAGACTCTTGACCCCCTCCTCTTACTATTGGATCTAAAATTATATTTTTATTTTTGTACAAAAAAGCTACTCCTTTTGGACCATAAACTTTAGAACTATTAACGCTCATCATGCTGCATCTTAGCTTTCTAACATCTAGGTCGAGATAATTAGCAGCCTGACAAGCATCTATATGGTACGCGACTTTTGGATTGTTTTGATTTAGTTTTTGATTATATTGTTCTATTACTCTTCCAATTTCTTTGACCTTCTGAATACTTCCAGTTTCATTATTGGCATACATCAGAGATACCAGAATTATATTCTCAATATTTTCTTCTCCAGATCGCTGAAGTACATCTCTTAGATCATTAACCCGTACAACACCAGTCTCATCTGCTTCAAGATATTCAAGCTCTATAAAACCTCTATTTTTGAGATTCAATAGTGGTTCCAATACAGAAGAGTGCTCGATGTTAGAAGTTATGACTTTGGGTTTATTTAATTTGTCTATTTTACCCCCATTATTATTAAAAATATAATTTGTCACAAATCCAATCAGAGCCATATTGTTGCTTTCAGTTCCAGTAGAAGTCCAGATAATCTCTGAGGATAAAGAATTAATAATATTGGCTACGGATTTTCTAGCTTCTTGAAGCTTCTCTTTAGTCTTCACTCCATAACAAAAGATACTCGAAGGATTAGCATACAAACCCTCTACCTCCTTTATCTTTTTTGCAACTTCCAAAGAAACTGGTGTAGCTCCAGCATTGTCAAGATAAATATAATTTTTATTTTTGATATTTCTACCAGGAAATATCTTATCAATAAATGACATAATTAATTATTCTTATTCCTTTTAATAGAAATGCCTGGTGTACAATCTCCCCATATATCTGGCTTAATGATCTCCACCTCCACTGTATTCACCTTATCAAAAGCTAAAACTTGCCCCGATATTTTCTCAGCCAAATACTCAAGTAGCTTTCTTGGCTCTCCTTTTATAACTTCATCTATTATATTTTTGATATGCTCATAATTAAAAGTATCGTTTAAGTCATCAGAATCTCCAGAAGTATTATCAGCAGAAGCTATAACACTAACCACAAAACGTTGAGCTTTAAAATGCTCTTCTTTGTAATATCCATGCTTAGCTATTATTGTGTAATTTTTTATAAAAATTTTATCCATAATTTGTTTGACATTATAACATAATTCTTGTGAGCTTGTTTAACTTAAAAAATAAAACAAACTACCCTTAAATTTTATGTTAAGAAAAGGAGGTGGTCTAGATTTTTTCAAAATTTTATGGTATAATTATATGATTAAATTTTATGTCTAAAACTCCCACGAACAAAGAACAAGAAGAAAGGCAGCCCGTCGTTGCTATAGTTGGTCATGTCGACCACGGTAAATCTACCCTTTTGGATTATATAAGAAAAACCAATGTGGTTGACTCAGAGGCTGGCGGAATCACTCAAGCGGTATCTGCTTATGTAGCTGAATACAACAATAAGAAAATAACTTTTTTGGATACTCCTGGGCATGCAGCGTTTCAAAATATGCGTGAGAGAGGTCTGGACTTAGCAGACATAGCCATCTTAATTGTGAGTGCTGATGACGGCGTGATGGAACAAACCAAAGAAGCTTTTAAAGCTATCGAGAAAATAGGAATTCCTTTTATCGTAGCCATAAGTAAAATAGATAAGCCCGGGGCTAACTTAGAAAAAACCAAAAACTCTCTTATTGAAAATGGAATCTATCTCGAGGGTATGGGAGGTAATGTGACTTATGTACCAATCTCTTCTAAGTCTGGAGAAGGGGTGAATGAACTACTTGAAAATATTATTCTAATCAAAGAAATGAGTGAGTTAAAATACAGTCCCTCTGTAGAAGCTACTGGTAGAGTTTTAGAAAGTTTTGTTGATCAGAAACGTGGTATCTCTGCAACCCTAATAATAAGAGATGGTACCCTTCCAACAAGTGGCGCAATATTAACTGGTGTTGCCCTCTCTCCAATCAGAATAATAGAAGACTTTAAAGGTAAAACAATTAAGAATCCAATAGCTGGGGAGCCTATTAAAGTTACTGGGTTTGACACTATACCTCAAGCTGGATCTATATTTATCTCCAGTGCAGATAAAAAAGAATTGGAAAATGTTCAAAAAGAAACTATAAATGAAACTAAAAAGTCCGTCCTAGATCCAAGGATTTACAGAAATGCTAAAGTTGTAATACCAGTTATAATCAAAACTTCTTCTCTAGGCTCTCTGGAGGCTGTACGTAACGAGATCAAAAAAAATGAAACAGATGATGTCAAAATCAAAATTATAGGCGAAGGTGTTGGTAATATTACTGAAGGTGACATATTGCTCGCTAGTGGCGATAATAACACAACTATACTTGGATTCGAAGCTAATATAGAAGCAAAAGCTAGAGACCAAGCTGATAGATTCAATATTAAACCAGAAACTTTTGATATTATTTATAAACTCTCAGAAAGATTCAAAGAAATAGTTCAAGACAAGTTACCTTATGAACAGACAGAGAAAATAATAGGTCAACTTAAAGTACTCAAGACTTTCTCTGCCAACAAAGACGTGCGCGTAGTTGGAGGTAAGGTTATAGAAGGTGCAATCAGAGATGGTGCTAGCATCAAAATAATTCGTCGTGAATATGAAATAGGAAAAGGTAAAATCATAGGTTTACAACAAATGAAAATGAAAGCGAAGGAAGTTCTGGTTGATAATGAGTGTGGTGTTGAAGTCGATAGTAGACATGAGATAATTCCTGGAGACTTATTAACTGTGGTAGAAATAGAAAAAAAGAAAATGATTTAATATATGGCTGTAGAATTAGGAAAAACTGAAAGACAAAGAAAAATAATGGAAGAGCTAAAAAAGATAGCTCAGGATTTTTTTCAGCGCAATAGTAGCGGAGTCTCGCTTATAACAGTAACTGCCACTGATGTTACTAGGGATTTAAGACACGCCAATATATTCATAACTGTATTGCCAGAAAATAAAGAAAAAGCCGCTCTTGATTTTGCTTACCGTATGCGTAGCGACCTTCGAACAGATATAAAAAAGAGATTGCCAATTAGAACTATACCTTTTGTGGAAGTTAAAATCGACGAAGGAGAAAAAGTTAGACAAAATATAGAACTTATACTAGTTAAAGATAAACTTAGAACAAAACCTGAATAGTTATTTTATTTCAACTTTTTATATATAAATATTATCTATCTGGGGCTATATTGTAATAAGAAATGCTAAAATCAATAAGCTTGAAAAGTGACTCTGTTAACGTTTGAGAAGCGTACTCTGCTCCTTTGGGATAAGTGTGATACAAGAATATTATATACTCTGGATCATAAGCTGGATAATAAGCAAAGATAGAGTGGAGATACCTATCTTCATAATATTTACCATTAGGTGCCACCATCTGAGCTGTACCAGTTTTAGAAGCTATACTATAATGATCTTTCTTATAAGCTCCTTTAGCCAGTGCCGTATCCACCACCTTTACTAGCATCCTAGTTACATTTTCACTTGTATCTTTATTGTCAAAGATTTCTTCCCCTTGGTCTGGAGTTATTTTTTTGACACTTCCATCTTTGAATTCTATACTATCTACAATATAAGGATTAACTAATTTGCCTCCATTACCGAGAGTTGCCAAAGCTCTAACTGTCTGAATAGGAGTTAGTGCCACACCCTGCCCAAAACCAGCTGTAGCTCTATCTACAAATATCTTACTGTCTAGATTAGAAGTTAAACCACTTGCTTCACTTGGCAAATCAATCCCAGTCTCACTACCAAGTCCATATCTTTTGAAATAGTCTGAAAATCCATCTCCTCCAAGAAGTTCAACTAAATGAACAATTCCAACATTAAGCGACTGGCTAAGTATCTCTTGTACATTAACTGTTCCTCTAGCTCTTCCATCATAATTGTGAATATTCCTTCCATTTAAAACTCTCATTCCTGAGTCATAATAAGTACTAGAGAGATTGATTTTACCAGCATCCAAAGCCGCAGCCACGGTTAACGGTTTGATTATACTTCCCATTTCATACACACCACTAACCAAATCATTTTTGTAAACTTTAATATCATCTACTTTATTAAAATTGTTAAGATCGAAAGTTGGTAATTCTTCCATAGCTACCACTCTTCCATCTTTAGGACTCATAATTATTCCTCCGATAGTATCACTTTTCCATTTCTTTTGAGTGTCAAGCAGAACTTCGTGAAGATACTTTTCCATTTCGCCATCTATAGTCAAAACTATATCTCCTTCATTAACAGGATCATCAGAAGTTAAAGTCCCTGTAGCATTACCAAATATCTCAGCGAAAAAGTTAGTCCAAAACTTTTCATTATCACGCAGTAAAACGTCATTATAATATTTTTCTATACCGTATCTACCCACTCTATCATTCTCATTATAAGCTACAAAACCAACCACCTTGGCACCGATTGAATCATAAGGATATATTCTATTCTCCACTTTTAAAATGTTTCCACTCTTATCTTCTTTTTCCACTTCTATAGTATCAGCTACCAGATCTCCTTTACTGCCATCTTTGTCAGAGAAAAATATTCTACCTCTAGCCAAGTCCTGACTTTTACCAGAATACTGTCTATCTCCCAAATCTTTATAATACTCGGAATCTCTAATCTGTATTTTATATAGAGAAATAAACAAAAAAATAAAATAGGCTATAATTAACAAAAAAACAGATAGCTGTCTGAAATTATTTACAAAATACTGTTTAATTGGTTTTAAGCTATCTAGCATATAACATACTGAGTCCACTTGATACGTCTTTTCTGGCGATAAAGTTATTAGATTCTATCTTCCTGAGGTTCTGAGCATCTCCAGCATTAATAGCTAAAGCCTTTTTGTATTCAACTGTCTGATCGCTAATATTCAAAATTTGTTTTTCTAATGAAGCTACTTTGTTCACACTGTTCTTATAATCAATCATATTAAATACTATGCTTACGTTTTGATATATATATAATCCAAAAACTATAATTAAAGCTCCGAAAGCTGAAGATACAGCTCGCTCCAAAATATTTTTCTGCTGTTTGATCCTGATTGGTTTTATTTTTAACTTCATGTCCTAGTATTTTACTTTTAAATTTTATAAATTCTTTTACAATCAATTTTAAGATAAATAAAAATAGATAATTAAATTGTATAAACTCTTAACTTTGCACTTCTTGACCTTGGATTCTTTTTAATTTCTTCCTCTCCCGGAATTATCACTTTTTTGTTAATAGGGATTAATTCTAAATCTTTGGCAGTTTTCTTAACCATTCTATCTTCTGTTGAATGAAAAGTTATAACTCCTAATCTGCCTCCACTTTTTAAAACTTTTTTTGAAGTTTCTAAAAGAGTAATTATGTTACTAATCTCTTGATTGGTCGCCATGCGTAAAGCTTGAAAAGTTTTAGTTGCAAAATGCGATCTGCCTTCTTGATGTCCTTTTTGATAATATATTGGCACAGAACCTTTTATTATCTCAATTAAATCAAAAGTTGTTTTAATCTCTTTTATTTTCCTCGCCTCTACTATTGATTTTGCGATACGTCTAGAATATTTTTCATCTGCAAAATTATATATAATATCAGCCAAAGTATCTTCTCCCCAATTATTAACTATATACTCAGCGGTTAAGTCCTCTTCTTCTATTACGCTTTTGAAAGTCATCAAAAGTGGCTCATTTTTCAAAAAAGAAAACCCCCTACCTGAAATATCTAATTCTTGTGAAGATAATCCTAAGTCTGCATAGATGACATCTACAGAAAGAATCTCAAGACTACTTAATATCTGTTCAAGATTAGCAAAATTATCATTCATTAACACATAATTATTGCTTATCAGAGAGAGATTATCTTTCGCTTCTAGAATAGCTTCTTTGTCTAGATCTATACCTATAAGTTTACCTTCTTGTCCAATAGCTTTCAAAAATTCTCTTGCATGCCCAGCCCGATTTAAAGTACAATCAACAACTACTTGTCCTTTTTGTAATTGAAGTAAATCTAAACTTTCTTTTAATAGAATTGGTATATGTTGGCCATCAACATTTGTATCATTATTATTCTTGGTCATTATACTATTCTTTTATAATTAATTTCTGTTTAGAATTATGCTAACTAATTTGTTGAGATTCTAAGAGCTGTATTCTCAGCATCTTTGTTCACATTTTGCATAACTTTTGTGAATTCTTTTTTATCCCATATCTCAGCTCTATCATAAACTCCAGATAGCACAACTTCTTGACTAAGAGAGGCAAAATCTACCAGCGAATCTGGTAATAGCACTCTACCGTGACTATCTATGGATAACTCAAAAGCATTGGATAAAATAAATCTAGCAAAATTACGACTATCAGCAGAATAGAATCCTTTTTCAGCAATTTCTTTGGCTATTGTCTCCCATTTGGAAGAAGAAAAAATAAAGAGCGATTTATCAAGTCCAGTAGTTACAATTATTTTTTCACCTAAAACAACTCTCCATTTTGAAGGAATAGAAAGTCTTTTTTTGGTATCAAGTATGTGTTCATAACTACCTATTAACATTGTTTTGGTCTCAAAAATTTAAATCTATCTATTTTTATTATTAATTTTAATAATAAAAATAATTCTCTTAACAAATGTCCAGTTTGTTAAGTGTGACTTAGTTATACCACTTTATCCCACTTGATAGTATTATACACCCACTATGTGGATTTTTCAAATCAAAAAACAGAGTTATGCACTTTTTTGGGGATAACTCAGACTTTTCCACTTCCGAAACTCTTGACTTGAAAACCAATTGGAAAATATAGGGTTTTTGTAAAATAAAAAATAAGACTTGTGTCTTATTTTTTTATATCCTTTAATTAACTTATTTTTTACTCTCTATTTCTTCTTTTTTGGGTTTTACAAGTGGGAAAAGTATAGTTTCTCTAATTGGTAGTCCCGCTAAGAAAGCAAATAATCTATCTCCAAATCCAAAACCAAAAGTTGGCGGCATTCCATGTTCAAGCATCTCCACAAAATCATAATCTGGCATCATAGCTTCTTCATCGCCACTCTCTATAAGCTCAAGCTGTCTGAGAAAATTCTCTTTTTGAACTTTGGGATCATTAAGCTCGGTATAACCTTTGCCAACCTCGGACCCAGCCAATATGGGCTGGAACTGCTGCGCTGTTCTACCGTCTTTGCTAGGTTTAGCCAAAGGAGACACAAGAAGTGGATGATTAATCAAAAAAGCTGGACCACTAATACTTTTGCGGCAGTATTTCCACAAAGTGTCTGTTAATCTTTCTCTGTTATCTCCATCATATTTAACTTTTAGCTCAGCTAATTTTTCTTTTATTTCTTCATCGCTAGCAGACCATATATCTATACCTGTTTGTTTTTGTATCTCAGAAGCATAATCAATCAGATCCCACTCGTCATCAAGATCAAAAGTCATGCCCTTAATAGTAAATTCTGTTTTACCGAAAACCTCTTTGGCTATTCTTCTATACAAATCTTTTACAAACTCCATACCAACAGTATAATCAGTATAAGCCATATAGAATTCACAATTAGTAAATTCCTGAAGATGTTCTGGGCTAGAACCTTCATTACGATAAGCTCTACCTATCTCATAAGTTCTACGAAATCCAGCCGCCATCAATCTTTTTTGCCACAATTCACCAATGGAGATACGCATATAAACATTAATATCAAAATCATTATGGAAGGTTTTAAACGGTCTAGCTTCTGCGCCTCCAGTAGTAGTCTCTATGGTTGGGGTCTCAACTTCTAAAAAGTCATTCTCCAAGAAAAAGGCTCTGGCTACTTGCCAGAATTTTGCTTTCTTATAGAACAAATCTCTTTTTTCATCATCTAGTAAAAGATCGAGATATCTCTTGCGCATTTTTTCTTCTTCATCTTGAAGTCCAGCCCATTTATCAGGAAGAGGCAACATAGCTTTACTAATAATTCTAACCCTATTAACAAGAAGAGATTTTTCACCCTTTTTGGTAACATAATTATGCCCAGCAACTTCTACAAAATCTCCAGCGTCTACATGTGCATCAAAATAATTAATAGCATCTTTACTCACTTCTTCTTCGAATACAACTTGAACCTTGTCTGTACCATCAAAAATCTTAGCGAAAGCTAAAGCTCCAAACTTTCTCATGCTCATAACTCTACCAACCAGAATATTCTCTGTTCTATCTCCCTCTTCAAACGAAGACAAAAAATCTAATATAGTTTTAGTATAATTAACTTGGGCCGGATAAGCTTCTAAATCTTCTATCTTACTTTGTCTTTCTTCTTTTAATTCTTCTATAGATGCCATAAATTTAATAGATTATATAAGGGTTATTATAACAAACTTTTCACAAAAATATAACTAAAATAATTCTAATTACCTTTTTGTTATTATACTCTTTTTGTAAGTCTCCAAATGCTTCAAAGCTTCTCCAGTACCTTTCGCGACACAGTATAGAGCTTCTGGAGCTAACTCAGCATGAACATCACATTTTCTTTCAACCAAATCGGTTAAGTGTCGAAGCTGAGAAGAACCTCCAGACATAATTATTCCAGTATCGATTATATCACTAGCTAACTCTGGAGGAGCTTCTGCCAGCACATCTTTTATAGCTTTAATAATTGTTTTAAGTTCTTTGTCTATAGCTTTTACTATCTCGTTAGTTTTGATTTCAACTGTTCTAGGTAACCCTGTCATATAGTCACGCCCCTTAACTTTCATAACAAGTTCTTCTTCAAGCGGCATAGCAGACCCTATGTTAATCTTGATTTGCTCAGACATCTGATCTCCAATGGCTAAGTTATAAACTTTTTTAATATGATCTATGATTGATTGATCTAATTTATTCCCTGCACACTTAACACTAGTAGAACAAACAATACCTCCAAGTGATATAATCGCCACATCAGTTGTACCTCCACCAATATCAACTATCATTCTCCCTCTAGCTTCTTGTATTGGTATACCGGCCCCTATAGCAGCTAAGACAGGCTCCTTAACTATATAAGCATTTTTGGCGCCCGCTCTTATAGTCGCCTCTATCACTGCCCTTCTCTCTGTACTCGTAATCCCAGCTGGCACGCTAACCATTACATCAGGTTTCCACAACTCCCATTTAGATAAGGCTTTATTGATAAAATATTTCAACATAGCTTCCGTAACTCTATAATCAGCAATTACTCCGTCACGCATAGGCTTATAAGCCACAATATCATCTGGAGTCTTCCCTATCATTTCTTTTGCTTCAAGCCCAACAGCCAGAACTTTTTTGTCAGTTTCTCTAATCGCAACTACAGATGGCTCATTGAGAACAACCCCCTTACCAGGTACATATACCAAAATATTCGCAGTTCCGAGGTCTATGCCTAATTTTTTAGATAACATATATTGTTACAACATCACTTTAAGCTAAAATCCTTAACTAATTACAAAAAATGTATATTTTGTATATATTTTAGCCTTCAATATTGTGATTATACTATATTTGAAAAGAAAGTAATAGAGTTGACAAAAATATAATATCCACGAAGATTTTTGGTGTTTAAAGCTTCTAAAAATTTAATTATCTTTATAATCCTAAACACTACTCAGATCCGTAAATATCCTTTGCTGTTACCAGCTTTCCCTCCTCATCAAAAACTCCGTCTTTTCTCTTAAAATAAATTTTTTTGTCAGGGTAATTATTTTTAGCAAAAGAAATATATCTCTCAAATTCAGAATCGTAACTTATTTTACTTTCGTTAATGAGTAGAGCTTTAATACTTGGAGAAGAAACGATGGACTCATTCCATACACCAACATTATAGCCAGGGTCTTCATTTAAGCGTGCAACATCAGCAAACTCTTTTCTTACATCATCTTGCAAGGTGTCGTCATTATACTTTAATACTCGATCTAATTCACCAGATGTTTTTGTGTAAGAATCAACCTTATGTGAGGACATAATATTCCCATCTAAAATAAGGCTAAAAACAAACCCTGTACCCTGACTCCAATATTTACTAGCGTCTTGATCCAAAGATATAATTGAACATGCTAGATCTGGTCTGATTTCGTTTATAATAGAAACTCTTTGCTGGGGAGTTATTTTTCTATTATCTACCCTAGAATTATTCTCCGAAGACCCTCCTCCATATGAATCATTTTGATCTGGAAAAACAGGAATCGAATGTACAACGATAGCGTTATTTTTTATAGCTAACTCTGAAGCTCTATTCTCTCCAGAGATCAATAATTCTGCTGTATTTATAGAATTATTTCTATCAGAAATAATTTTCTTGTGAATAAGCTTTTTAAGCTTAAATCTTTCATATTGTTTACTCTCATCAAATTCTTTACTTCTTTCAGATAAAAAGTATTCTTTTAGTTCTTTTACACGCGCAGTCTCTTTGCTGATATATTCATCGTTATCCTTTATTAAGCCCTGTAAATCTTTCAATATTGCTTCCTGCCTTGAATTATAAGCGGTCTGCATTTCTTCTAACTCTTTTTTAGCCAATACAACTTTTTGCTCGAAAGATTCTTGAGATTCTGATTTTGCACCTAATAACCTTATCGCTTTACCAATAACAGTTTGACTTTTTTTATAATGACTTAACTGATCTTGAGCTATGACATAAAGCTCCTGTTTTGAGTCTATATCTCTTTGTAATTGGAATAACTCTTCCTTGAAACGTTCACCCCTTTCTTCTATATCTTTTTTTCTTTTCTGATATAATTCTTGTGACTTTTTTAACCTGTCTTCATACTCTTTATCAACTTCTTCCAAATTCTTAGTCTTACTTTCTTTTGAAAATTTTCCTCTGTAATCTAAATAATTGTTAACTATTTTTGCTCTCTTTTCCCCTTCGTATCTTTTCCTTAATTCTTGAGACAGAATTCTAACTCCTTCATTTTTTGAAGTGCGTCTTAAATTCACCAAGTCATATCTTTTTGACAGTTCACGAAGCCTTTCTTCTTTATCTTCAGTACTTTCAATTTTTTTTTCAGTCTTAGAACTTGTCTGAGGCCCTTCTTCTTTAGGAAAACTACTTTCTATTTTCATTTCGTGATTATAACACGAGCTAAATAAAAACCACGTATCACTATGCAGGTAGAATCAAAAAGATTCCAAAAAGTTAAGGTAATATAAGCTCTGCTTCTCTTAGTTTTTTATTAACTTCTATTTCACTTTTATTAATAACTTTCTTTTCTTTTATAGTCTTATCAAATACACTCAAAGAGATTTTGTTTTTTGAGAGAAAAATGTTCAAAACCTGAGTATCTATATCACATCCATCTCCACATGGTATTTCGTAATATGTCACTGTCTCATTGTCAGACAGAGGCAGTTCTTTCTCATTGTAGTTTTGTTTCCATGGTTCATCTATATTTAACTTGTCTGTAGAAAGATCAAGATATAATATTTTATTTTGAGGCTCATCTATCTTTATTAAATATTTACCATATACAAACGTTGAGAAATGCATACCGGCATCTACTGGATGATAATCATTATGATCTCGTGTATACAGTAATTCACTTTTACCACTACAATAGTCGAATCTATACACATACTCTCTACCAGATGTATTATTATTGTCAGTATCTACGAAGGTAACTATTTTATAGTTACTACTTATAGTATAGCTATTCACTAACTTTTGGAAACTTTGTTGTGATGGAGCTTTAGAACAAGCTGTCAAATTAGTATCCTGTTCATTGTTTGAATTCTTTGACCGTATATGTGTTTTTGTATAAAAAAATATAGAAATAACCATAATGACAATACAGAATAAGAATACTTTTTTCATAATTAGATTATATCATTTATGTATGTGTAAAAGGATCACTCTATTTACCTAAGACTTTCGGTTGTGGACGGATACTTTTATATTTTGGCGGAGAGTATGGGTCAAATACCAATATTCACAAGTGTTATAAGGGTATTTTAGGATACCTTTCCTGCTCTAATATATATGTGGGTCAATCAAAAAACTTGACAAATATATATAAAAAGTTGTATTATTTTACTAAGCCAATCCTGAGGCTACGTTCAGGAATTACAAGGAGGCAGCAATGTCTAAATTGTACAAAAAAGTGAAACTTCTCGTATCTCGTGGTTATTGCCATGGAGGTGACGGGCTTGAAAATCTCGGGCTTTGGTTCTTTCACTCAATGGAAGAGTATGAGGCTGAAGCAAATAAAAATGGTTGGAAGAATGGAAAGTCTTTCAAATCAAGTTGGTATGTTACCCCTGTTGAAGTAGAAGCTTGGGTTAGACCAACGGACTTTGTTAAGTTCAAATGTGGCGAACCCCTCAATGCCGACAAAGTTCTTTTTGCAACACCTCTTGCTACAAAAATCCACCAACTCGGTTGGTGGCAAGGTTAAGTCAGTCCACATCTCAAAATCGCTCGCAATAATGCGGGCGCTTTTTTATTTAGATTTTAATAATAAGCAATCGAGTTACTCCGATACTTTTTTATTTCCGATACTTTTTTATTTTGGCGGAGATGAGAGGATTCGAACCTCCGGAGACTTGCGCCTCGCCACCTTTCCAAGATGGTGCACTAAACCGCTATGCGACATCTCCAAAATATTACCCATAAAACAAATCATATTATATCATTTGTATAACATCTATACAAAAAGTTCTCACACATGTGTGAGAACTTTTAATTAGAATACAGTTTACCAGCTTCCTGAAGATCCGCCACCACCAAACCCTCCACCACCGCCGCCAAACCCTCCACCAAATCCACCACTGCTTCCGCTATAACCACCGCCAAATCCACCACCAGGACCCCAACTTCCTCCAGCCCACCACTCCGGATTGGTGCGAGTTTTTTTATGCTCTTTATAACTTTTAGATACAAAATAATCAAACACAAAACCAATAATAGAGAATAAGAAAACATAAGTAATTGGCAATAAGAATAAATAAACCAAAAGAGAAATTATAAATCCTATAAGGCCTCCAAGCCACCAGCTTTTAGTTCTTCCTAGCACACTAGCAAGCCATGATATAGCAACCCCCGCTAATACAAAAAGAGCGAAGAAAATGAACATCAGATTTATTAATGGTGTATTCTTGATTGAATCTAGAAACCCATTACTAGATGTAGAAAAGTTATCCTGTTTTACCACCTCCATTATGCTATGAGTTCCGTCAACAAGACCTTTAGTGTAATTCTCTCCTTTGAATTCTGGTACCATAATATCGTTGATGATATTATGACTTTTGGAATCTGTAAGTGACCCTTCTAATCCGTATCCTATTTCTATTCTGACTTTCTTATCATCTTTGGAAAATAATAAAATTACTCCATTATCATTCTTAGAAGACCCAGCCTTTATCCTTTCAGCCAACTTTATACCATAACTCTCTATATAATCTCCATCAAGATTATTAACAGTTACAACTACTATCTGATTGCTAGTCATGGCATTGAAGTCAGAGAGCTCCTTATTGAGCTGAGACTCCTCTGTATCATCAATGACATTGGCAAAGTCATTGACATATCTGTCGATTTTTAAATCATTAACTTTCTCGGCAAGTGCTACTGATAAGAAAGAAAAAGATGTTAACAAAATAAAACAGAAAATATGAATTTTTTCTATCCTTATATTAATATCTCGAATTCTTTTTAAAAAATTCATATCCTCAATTTATTTTATTATTAATAATTAATATTAATTATTAAAAAGATTATTTATATTTGGAGCATTTTCTGAGCCCTCAACAGATTTAAAGGTTTCGAAATTATTGAAACCAAACACATTCGCAAACAGATTATTAGGGAATCTAAGTATATAAGCATTATAAGCACCAACTGTTTCGTTATATCTTCCCCTCTCTACTGCAAGCCTGTTCTCAGTACCTTCTACAGAAGCTTGCAAATCTTTTATATTTTCATTTGCTTTAAGTTGTGGATAATTCTCTGTTATGGCCAATAGTCTAGATAATGCTGAGTTATATTCTTCTGCTGCAGCTACTTTGTTATCAATGCTGCTAGCTCCACTATAAGCACTACGCGCTTCTGCTAGCTTAACATAAACATCTTCATTACCTTCTTGTTTTAGAACTTGTTTGATAGAATCTACAAGCTGTGGAACCAGATCGAATCTTCTTTGCATTTGATTCTCAACTTGAGACCATTGAACATTAATACTATTTTTCATTGTCACCATATTATTGTATTTACCAACGAAATATCCACCAATGATAAAGACAGATAAGACTAGTCCAATAATCCATTTAGATTTATTTGAAAGGTTTTGCATATTTTTAGTTCTCTTACAAGAAAATTATAGCACAAAATTAATAAGCGACAAGACTTTAATTCATCAATGCTTCCACTCTTTCTTCTACAGGAGGGTGTGTCATAAATAATTTCTGCCAAAAACTTTGATAATTAGCTCCTCCGAAAGGACAAGAGATGTACAGGTGAGCTGTGGCAGTGCTAGCATGTTGAAGTGGTTGCTTATAACCACTTATCTTCAACAGAGCGCTAGCCAGAGCTTCTGGATGTGAAGTTAGAATTGCTCCTCCAGCATCAGCCATGAACTCTCTCTTTCTAGATATAGACATCTGAATTATCATAAGAGCTATAGGCATAAGGATGCTCCCAAGTATTCCTATTAGAAGCATCACTCCACCACCAGACCCACCGTCTTTATTGTCTTTACTCATTGAACTGAACATAGCCATGTTGGCAAGCGTGGAAAGTACTGCTGACATAGTCACAACACTTGTCATCACCAACATGTCTCTATTCTTAATGTGAGTAACCTCATGGGCAATAACTCCAGATATCTCTCCTCTATCAAGCATAGCTAGAAGTCCAGTCGTAACCGCAACATGAGAAGAATTATGTCCTCTGCCTGTAGCAAAAGCATTAGGGGCTGGATCATTAATAATATGAACTGATGGTTTTTTTATTTTGGCCTCTTTAGATACATCTTCTACTATTCTGTGGAGATCAGAATACTTATCCTCATCCGCTTCTACTGCTCCACTACTTGATAAAGCTATGTTTGGACCCAAGAAATAAGATATAAAATTCTGTCCTACAGCAATTATCAAAGCATAAGTCATATAGGAAGAATTGCCTGTTACATTTGCCATAAGATAGCCTACAGCAACTATAAATCCAGATAAACCTGCCATTATAAGTATTGTTTTGAAAGCATTTTTGCTACTTTCATCAACAAATTGTGTTTTTGTTTTCATGTTCTTAGATTATAATAATAACAAATATATTATTAAAGTCAATGTTTGAAATAATAATAAAAGGTTTTTAGATATTGCAAATACTAGAAAAATGTTATATAATATACCCACATTAAATTAAAGCTTTAATTATTAACTAATAAAAATATGGCAACAAGAAAAGCGGCTGGTACAGCCAAAAACCTGACAGATAGTAACCCACAATACCTTGGAATCAAAAAACATGATGGTGAGGTAGTGTCTGCCGGCAATATTCTATTAAAACAGCGCGGATCAAAATACGAAGCTGGAAAAAACACTTACTTTGGCAAAGACTACACTATTCACGCTAAGACTGAAGGTAAAGTAAAATTCACAGAAAAAAGACATATGAATTTTGACAATACTTGGAAAAAGAAGAAAGTTGTAAATGTAATCACTGGATAATTTGTTTTAACAAATTCAATTTTTATTTTCTACTTTTTTATTTAAGATAAATACCGTTTAATAGTTTTAATCCTTTTCTCTCTGTTACCGGTAAGAACAAAAATCGGTATATAGAATTCATCTTTAATCTCAAAAAGCGTATCTAAAAATACTCTATTAGTGTCATCTATATAATCTGTGTCGATATCTCTCTGATCATCTTGAACAAGCTGAACACCTGCCGCTGTTGGAATAAATATTAAAGCATCCAAATATTTAAGATGCTCTTTTAATAATGTCTTTGTTGTTATTACAAAATCTTTTGCTATAGACCCTCTTTCATAAGCCAAATAAGTATATACATAATTATCAATTATACATCTATCAAAAATTACATCCATATCCTGATTATTCTTGATGGTTTCATACATAAAATCTCTTATCATTTGCTGAGAATTTTCAGTAGTATCTTGGTTAATTAGAAGACTCTCATCTCGAACTATATCTCGATAAGTTTTATCTATTGTTTTATATCTATCAAAATCTTTTAAAAAGTCTTTTATAAATGTCGTCTTTCCAGTATTTTGTGGGCCAATAACAGCTATTCTCATACAATTACATTTATATAATTGTATCACGATATATGATATAATAACCAGAATAATTAACATCAATAATCATTATGTCAGATAATCAAAAGAATTTAGAATGCACACGCCACACTTTGGCTCATTTGCTTGCTTCTTCAGTACAAAAACTCTATGCCGATACTAATTTGACTTTGGGTCCAGCTATAGATAATGGTTTTTATTATGATATAGAATTCAAAAATAAAAAACCCGGCACAGAAGAAGAATTAAAACAGCTAACTGATAAGATGCGTGAATATATAAAAATAGGAGGAGAATTTACCCATCAAGAAGCGACAGAACAAGAAGCTAGAGATATTTTTAAAGATAATAAATTCAAATTAGAATTAATAGATGAGATAGTTAAAAGAGGAGAAAAAATAACTCTTTACACAATAAACTTCAAAAATGGTGAAAAGTTTTTAGACCTTTGTCGTGGAGGACATGTCGAACATATAGAAGACATAGATGAGTTTAGTTTTGAAATATCTAAAATAGCAGGAGCTTATTGGAAAGGTGATGAGAAACGTGAACAGTTAACTCGTATATACGGTTTAGCTTTTGAAAATCAAGAGGCCTTGAATAACTATAAGGGGCAACAAGAGGAAGCCAAAAAAAGAGATCATAGAATACTGGGTCGTGAGCTTGGGCTTTTTGTTTTCTCTGATCTTGTTGGACCTGGATTACCTCTCTGGACCCCAAAAGGAACTTTTATAAGGAACAAAATAGATAATTTTGTACAAGAACTTAGGTCAAAGGATGGCTATGACAGAGTCACTATTCCACACATAACCAAATCAGACCTGTATAAAAAATCTGGTCACTGGGAAAAATATGCTGAAGACTTATACAAAATCAATACTCGTGACGATCATGTACTATGCATGAAGCCAATGAACTGCCCTCATCATGCTCAGATATATGCTTCAGAACTAAGAAGCTACAAAGAGCTCCCTGTTAGATACAGTGAGACAACTATGGTATACCGAGATGAACAATCTGGAGAACTGTCTGGACTGTCTCGCGTATTATCAATAACCCAAGATGACGCCCATATATTCTGTAGAGAATCACAGTTAATGGATGAAATGGAAAAAGTTTGGAACCTAATAGAAGAGTTCTACACAACTTTTGGCTTCCTAGATATAACTCCTCGCTTCTCCGCGAGAGACGATGACGCCAAATTCAAAGGCAATATGGAATTATGGGAAAAAGCAGAAGCAGCAATACTTCAACTTCTTAACAAAAAAGTTGGAGATAAATGGATTAACGGTGAAGGTGAAGCCGCTTTCTATGGACCTAAAATAGACTTTATGGCTAAAGATGCTCTTGGAAGAACTCATCAGGTAGGAACCATACAAGTAGACTTTGTTCAACCTACTAATTTTGGATTGGAATATGTAACTGAAGAAGGTAAGAGAGATATGCCTGTCATGATACACTGCGCCATAGCTGGATCGCTTGAAAGATTCTTAAGTGTATATCTGGAACATACTGCTGGGAATTTCCCACTTTGGATCTCTCCTGTTCAAGTTAATATTATACCAATCAATAACGAAGCTCACGGAGAATATGCAAAAGATTTATTAAACGCATTAAAAGAGAATAATATAAGAGTTAATATTCTAGATTACAAAGATGGGCTTGGCAAAAAGATACAAAAAACAAAAGAACAAAAAATCCCTTATCATATAATAATAGGAGATAAGGATAGAGATGCGAACCTTTATACTCTTGAATCTAGAGACTTGGGACAAATAGGACAAGTAGACAAATTAACTTTAATTAATAGATTAAAAAAAGAGATAGAAGATAAGAAGTGATTATAACCCCCAAAAATAAAACAACCGTACGAGGTTGTTTTATTTTTGGAGTATTAATTTATTTACTTTTACCCGCTAATTAAATACTCTCAACTAAAATATTTAATACTTAGTATACAACTGTTTCTTTTACAGAACAATTATTTTT
>JAUPVO010000035.1 GCA_030916975.1 Patescibacteria group bacterium | reverse complement strand
GATCGTTTAGGGCGTGGACTACTGGGGTATCTAATCCCATTCGCTACCCACGCTTTCGTGCCTCAGTGTCAGGATTGTGCCAGTGAGCTGCCTTCGCTTTTGGTGTTCCCATATATATCAACGGATTTCACCCCTACACATATAGTTCCGCTCACCCCTCACATCCTCAAGATTTGACGTTTCAATAGCAATCCACAAGTTGAGCTCATGGGTTAAACTACTGACTAACAAATCCACCTACGCACTCTTTACGCCCAATAATTCCGGATAACGCTTGGACCACTCGTCTTACCGCTGCTGCTGGCACGAGTTTGGCAGGTCCTTATTCATGAGGTACCATCAATAAACTTTTTCCCTCATAAAAGATGTTTACATACCGAAGCATTTCATCCATCACGCGGTGTCGCTCCGTCAGGCTTTCGCCCATTGCGGAAGATTCTCGACTGCAGCCACCCGTAGGTGTATGGGCCGTGTCTCAGTCCCATCGGTGGAGGTCAGCCTCTCAGCTCTCCTAAGCGTCATAGGCTTGGTAGGCTTTTACCCTACCAACTACCTGATACTGTTCTGGCCTATCCCCGAGCGGCAAGCCTTTACTCTTGCGAGACCATCTCGTATTACTCCACCTTTCGGTGGGCTATTCGAGACTCGGGGGAAAGTTCCAAAATATTACTACCTCGTCTGCCACTAGACTGTCACTCTTCCATATCTTACTTGTATTGCTACTCATTTAATACTTCCATGTGATTAGTCCCGTTCGACTTGCATGCCTTATCCACACCGCCAGCGTTCATCCTGAGCTAGGATCAAACTCTTAAAATAAAAAGTGGAACAAAAGGTTCGTACATGCGTTAAAAATATTTTTAACAAATGTATAACAATATAAATTGATTATAAACTTGAAAAACACTTTAACAGTTGGATTGGAAGGGGTCATAAATGAAATTAGAATAAAACTATTCAACTCATTTGTTGCTTTGACTAACAAGTAACGTTTGAGATTTACTTGCCCACTTCCACAATATTGATTTGTCAACGAGCGTGGAGACAAGTATATCATAGGCAAAACAAAAAAGCAAGCAATTCCTACAATGTCCCCCTATCTAATCCTAAGACCTTAAAAATGCTTAGCAATAGAAGACCTGGCTAAGTCAAAAGCCAGCTAATTAATTAGCTGGCTTTTGACTTAGAATTATTTTATAAATTAATTATTAACTCTGTTACGATATACATTCCCTCTTCTGGCACTCGCTATATCTTTGACACAGTTATCGCAAACTATTCTCTGATACTCATGCCCATCTTCTTCGTAGACATCATAAACCTCTTCACAAGGAATAGAACATTTATAGCACTTACCGTATATCCTTCTATTTTCTCCTCCGAAATGCATAGTCTTACGTCCATCAAAAGTATATAGTGTTCCAGCGAAATCTTCTCCAGGGAATTCTTGCATATAAGCATGTATACCGTTATGAAGTTGGTAAACATTTTTTTTCTCTATTCCAAGATCAATTAGATAGCCTGACATGCGCTCACACTTCACTCCGCCGGTACAAACTGTAATTATTTTTTTGCCATCTTCTACAGCCTTTTTTATTGTCTCTAATTCTTTTGATTTTACTAGATCTCTACTAGCATCAACATCTATATCTATAGTCTTGTCGAAAACACCGCACATAGTCTCATATTTGCTACGCATATCTACTATCACAAAATCATCTTTTCCTTCTCTATACCACTTATGAAGTTCATGTGGAGGAAGATGTATTCCAGTTAACTTATTAGGGTTAATTCTTTTTGGAAGTTTTTGTCCAACTATCTCGTCACGAACTCTTATGGAAAGTTTAGGGAAAGAGCTCCCAGTTCCTTCGCTCCACTTAATATCCATTAACTTGAACTTTTTGTCAGAATGAATGTGCTTAATGTATTTATCAATATTTTCTGTCGTTCCCTCTAATGTTCCATTAAGCCCTTCTTCTGCGATAATAATTCTGCCTTTTAAGTCGAGCACTTCGCAGACAGCCTTCTCGCGCTCCATTAGAAGTTCTGGATTTTTAATATTGGTATATTTATAAAAAAGAATAATCTTGTGTTGCATATAATTTGAATCTAACTTGCAGTGTTAAATAAATTTTAATATATAAAATAATAACATTATTCTATATAATTTTCAATTTGCAAAAATGTTGTTATTTATCTAAAATAGAAAATATGCAAAGTCTCTGGCAGCAAACAAAAATATTTCTTTTTAAACAAAGTTCCAGCGCTATTTTTGGAGGCGTACTGCTTTTCTTCATTGCTCTTAGTTACTTTTATATGCCAAGTAATATACTGAGATACGACCTTCTTTTTCTTATAGCCATAATAACTCAAATTGTATTTTTGTATTTTAAAATAGAAACAATAAAAGAAGTTCTTATAATTTTAGTCTTTCATATTTTTGCAATGTTAATGGAAATATACAAAGTCAGTATAGGGTCTTGGGTATACCCCAATCAAGCCATATTCAGCATTGCTTCAGTTCCGCTTTTTACTGGCTTCATGTACTCTGCAATCGGTTCTTATATTTTTAGAGCTTGGAAGATTAACAAATTCAGATTTATTAATCTTCCAAGTAACACAAGTTTGCTATTACTTGGCTTGGGAATATACATCAATTTTTTTACCAATCATTATATTTATGATTTTAGATACGTCATACTAGCTATTGCCATACTACTATTTTGGAAAACAAAGTTATACGTAGAGATAACAGATAAGATAGTACAGATAAACCCTCTTGTTGCCAATGCTCTGAGCGCCTTTGTTATCTGGCTCAGTGAACAAGCTGGTACTCTTTTTAGGATCTGGTCATACCCAAATCAAATCCTGAGCTGGCAACCAGTTTCATTTGACAAATACACCTCTTGGTATATGCTTATGATTTTCTCTTTTATAATAATTACGATCTTAAGTAAAGATCAAAACTCCAAAAATAATAACTCTTAAAATATTGAATTATTTAAATATAGAGATTATTTTGTCAAAAGGTACAGCCACCAACACGCTACCGATGGCCACTAAAAATAATCCAAAAGAAGATGAGAGAGTTAACTTTTCTCCAAGTAACAAAATGGCAAGTAGCGCTGTGATAACTATGGACAGCTTATCTATAACAGTGACTCCAAGTACTGGACCATTTGATAATGCGTAATAGAAGAAAAGCCAAGACAAAGCTCCGCCAGCACCAGAAAGTATAATATAGGTCCACTGCTTACCACTTAATGAATGCATAGCTTGCCAATCTAGCTTGCCAATAAGCAGGGCTGCTCCGGTAACTATAATAGCCATGACTATTCCTCTTATACTTGTAAGCAAATTGCTATCTATTCCTTTTAGGCCATACTTAGCAAATATAGTTCCTATAGAAGCAAAGAAGGCTCCGACTAGTGCAAAAAATAATGGATTCATAAAATTAATTATACTATTGATTTATACTGCAAATAATTATATCACACAATAAATTGATAAGTTATAGCATCACTAAAATCTAAAAAGTAAATAAAGACCTGTGTAATATTTTTTGTTATAATAGCAAGTAAGATGACAACTCTTTCTAACAAAGACAATATCAACATAGGCAATCTAAACCCTGTCTCTCTTCGTAATCACACTCACTACTCTTTACTGCGAGCTCTACCAGACATGTCAACACTAGTCAAAAAAAGTAAAGAACTTGGCTACGATGCTTGCGCTATCTCTGATAGTAACAATATGTATGGTGCTATAGAACTTATCAAAATCTGTAAAAAAGAAAACCTTAAACCAATAATAGGAACTGAATTAAAAATAAAATCTAACAATCAATTCTATGATTTGGTTTTGATACCCTATAACTATCTTGGGTATAAGAATCTGATGAGACTTGTTTCCATCGCCAACACCAAAGACTCTAAAAATAAAATTCCGCATTTACTCTGGAGTGACTTTCACAAAGACGGTGACGAAGTAGCCTATGACAAAAACTCTCCTATACATGAAGAATTCCATAACTTAAATGAAGGACTAATTGCTCTCTCTGGCGGACCTTGGGGCGAGATTTCTGTTCCACTAGCAGTTAATAATTTTAAAAAGGCTGAGGAGATTTATAATAATTATCAAAAATACTTTCCAGATAATTTTTATTTAGAGATTACCAATCATACATACATGGACAGAGGTAATGATATAAGACGAAATACAATTAATTTTGCTACTGAATACCACGACAAATTAAACGCCAAGCTAGTCGCCACTCTCAACACCCACTACATATCCATCAATGACAAGCCAGCTCACAAAGTATTTTTGCAAGTTGATAGTGAAATAGATTCAGAAGAATTATACAAAAACTATTTTGCTCAAGCTGACTTTTCATTATTAAACAAAGAAGAATTTATTGTGGCTTTTTCCGATATTCCAGAGGCTTTGATTAATACAGAAAAGATTAAGAATCAGATTGATTTTGAAGTGGAGCTTAATAATTGGGTTTTCCCAAATATAGAATGTAATTACAAAGATAATTATAATGATGAATTAAGATATTTATCTTATGAGGGACTAAAGCTTCGCAACATGGAGGCCACAGAGGAAGTTATAAAACGTTTAGACTACGAGCTTGAGGTGATCAAAAACAAAGGATACTCTCCTTACTTCTTGGTGGTATATGACTTGTTAAGGTATTCCAGAGAAAACAAGATCTTAACTAATATTCGTGGATCAGTTGCAGGATCACTAGTTACCTATTTGCTTCGAATTACGAAGTGTGACCCTTTTGAATACAAATTACCTTTTGAAAGATTTCTAAACCCAGAACGTCCATCGGCACCTGATATAGACATGGATTATGCCGACGATAGACGTGATGACGTAATTAATTATGCTAGACATAAGTATGGGTCTGACCATGTTGGACAGATAGGAACTTTTGGTACTATGTTAGCTCGCGGAGCTGTACGTGATGTGGCAAGGTCAATGAACTTTCCTTATATTGTTGGCGACAAAATATCTAGATTAATACCACCACCTAAACAAGGTTTTCCAATAACTATAGACATAGCTCTCGAAGAGATTCCAGAACTAAAAGAAATGTATGACACTGATAGAGATGCCACTATAATTATTGACATGGCTAAGCAGGTTGAAGGAAAAATCCGCCACATCGGAGTCCATGCTGCCGGCACACTTATATCACCGCGAGCCATAACAGACTGGACTCCAGTTCAATATGATCCAAAAGGAGAAGGAAAATTAATCTCTCAATATGACATGAATCAAATCGAAGATGCTGGACTCTTAAAGTTCGACTTCCTAGGTATACGCAATCTTTCCATTCTCGCCACAGCCATAAACATAGTAAAGGATAAATACAATCTAGATGTAGACATAGAAGAGATAGCACTAGATGACAAAAAAACTTTTGAGATGTTGGCAGCAGGTTCTACTATGGGATTGTTCCAGCTTAACGGTTCTGGTATGACTAGGTTTCTCAAAGAACTTAAACCAACCAGTATACATGATATTAATGCCATGGTAGCCCTCTATCGCCCAGGACCGCTTGAGATGATACCAGAATACATAAAACGTAAACACAATCCTGAACTAATAGAATATTTGGATGCTAGACTAGAGCCTATATTGGACCAATCTTTTGGAGTGATAGTTTATCAAGATGACGTGATGTTAATAGCTATACATTTAGCTGGCTACTCTTGGCTGGAAGCTGATAAGCTTCGTAAAGCTATGGGTAAAAAAATCCCAGCTGAAATGAATGAGCAGAAGGAAAAATTATTCAAAGGGTTTAAAGCTAATGGCTTATCAGACAAAAAAATCCAAGAATTGTGGCAACGTATTGAACCTTTTGCGGCTTACGGATTCAACAAAGCTCATGCTGCTAGTTACGGGCGTGTGGCTTATCAAACTGCATATATGAAAGCCAATTTTCCTGAAGCTTATATGACGGCAATCATGACTAATGAATCTGGTGATATTGAGAAAGTAGCTGAAATAGTGGCAGAATGTCAAAAGCTAAATATTAATGTTCTACCTCCAGATATTAATTATTCAAATGGTGGTTTTGAAATAGTGAAGAATAAAGACACAGATAAAGAAGAGATTAGATTCGGACTTTATACAATTAAAAATTTTGGTAAAGACATAGCTGACGCCATAATAGAAGAAAGGAATAAAAATGGGAAATTCACATCTTTTGAAAATTTTCTAACCAGAATACATCACAAAAACCTAAACAAAAAATCGATTGAAGCTCTAGCCATGTCTGGAGCTCTAGATGAATTGTCTGAGCGCAACAGTATAATACTTAACATGGATGCAATTCTTGATCATCACAAATCTGTAATCAAAGATAATGCCGAGCAAGACAGTCTGTTTGGCTCGATTGAAGCACCGAGATTCATGCTCAAATCTGTTCCAGCAGCTACTCCAGAAGAGAAGCTGGCTTGGGAAAAAAATCTACTTGGATTATATGTATCTGGCTTCCCACTTGATAAATGGAAAGATAGAATAGTCTCCACCAACGTGAATATTAGTCGTATACAACATGAATATCCAGATGAATTTGAAACTGCTTTTGCTTGTATCATAGAAAAAATAAAAGTTACCAAAACAAAAAAGGGTGACAAAATGGCTCTTTTAAATGTTCGAGATTATACTTCTAGTTTTGAGGTAGCAGTATTTCCTAGGTCCTATGAGAAGCTTAAAGATAAAATAGCTATAGACAAGCCATTAATATTAAAAGGTAAAGTGGCTAGCCGTAATGATGAGAAGACTTTTGTATTAGATGAGATAAAGGAACTGATATAAAACATAAGAGCTGGCGCTTCGCGCCAGCTCTTATGTTTTATCTTATTAATCTAATTCTACTCCACCGATTCTATCCATAATCTTTACCACTTCCTTTGGATATGTAGGAACTACAGTACCATTGTAATAATAAAGTTTTTCTAAGGTGGTCTTATCTTTATAATAATAAGCGGTTCTAGGGTTAGCTCCTCCGAGGTTTTTAGCTAAAGTTTCTATAGCTTCCTCATGAGAAGAAAATTTAATTTTACAAGATCCCCAACCGAACGGATTGTTATAACAAGCATTTTTACCTCCAGAAGACTCACGCACTGCAATCGCAGGAAGAAGTCTCCAATCAAGGTCGTATTTTTCAGCTGCTAAAACGAAATCCATAGCCTTGTCAGATAGTGGCATAGATCTGTCGCCGTAATATTTGGCAATCTTATCAGCCTTAACCTGACGCTCATCTTCAATACTAATCTCCACTTTGTTCTGATCGATTATATCAGTAGCAGAAGTAGTACTCGTGATATCTATAGTTCCTGGCAATGCAAAGATTGGCATAAAGGCCATAGACATTCCGATTTTGTATAAATTTTTTGTCATAGTATTGGAGTTGCGCTCTCCAGAACGTGTCATTCAATCTTGTCCGAATAATTTTCAGTCAACGAAAACTATCCTATCAAATTTACTATCGTATGTCAAGTAGTTTATCACATATTAATATATTTGTCAAGCAGTAACCTGACTTCCATACTCCTTAAAGTGTCAAAAAGCCCTTATTTTACAAGAGAATACTAACTTATTTAGTAATTTCTTAGAACTACTTTTTATGGAGTTTTATTGTGTTTTAATTAAAACTACCCTATCAAGAGAAAGCTATTCCACAAGATTCCTACAAAATCAAGACAGAGCACACTTAGATCACAAAATGAATCTAGTTACTCAAAATATCGGGACAAAATAATCCCTAAGGATAGACTGATTCTAGAAAACGTGCTATAATTTGATACTAATAAAACCGGTCTCATCGTCTAACGGTTAGGACAGAGCCCTCTCACGGCTCAAATCGGGGTTCGATTCCCCGTGAGATCACCAAAAGCAGATACCACGAGAAGTATATTAACATAGATTATTCGAAAGTGATATAATTAATATATAATATATATGTTACTATCAAAAACAAACTTTTTAATCTGCTTAGATTGTTCTAAAAATGCCTGGATTAAACTACATAAACCAGAAATCTACAAGAAGTATCCCTTATCTTCTTTTGAGCTAAATATTATCGATACTGGAAATAAAATAGACGAGATAGCTCGAGGTCTTTTCCTAAATGGAGTTACTGTTGAATCTCGTGATGGTATAGAACTTACAGAGAAACTGATATTAGAAAAAACACCTGTTATTTATCAGCCGGTATTTACCACAGATAAGTTTATTACCGCTTGTGATATTTTAGTGTGGAATAATAGTAGTGATTGTTATGATTTGTATGAAGTAAAGTCATCTACTTCTTCAGAAGAAGGTGGTGGAAGAAAAACTGAAGAATATATTATCGATATTACTTTTCAAAAAATTGTATTAGATGAACTTAAAATTAAGATTGGTACATTAAACTTAATTCGTTTAAATAAAGAATATGTTCGAATGGGAGAAATCGTAATTAAAGATCTATTTTTAATTGAGAATCTAACTGACCAAGTTGAAGAAAAGATTGAAGAAATAAAGCAACAAATGGATGGTGCATACGAACTTCTTTCAAATGAAAATGAACCCCAGGGTCACTGTGATTGTATTATAAAAGGATGGAATTCTCATTGTACTACTTCTGAATATTCAAATGCTGATCTACCTGAATATCCAGTACATGCAATCTCAAGAATAAACAAGAAAAAATTAATTGAACTAGTTGATAGTAATATTTTCAGTATACATGATGTTCCAAATGATTTTAGTCTTTCAGAAAATCAAAGACGACAAGTTGATACAGCACAATCTGGGAAAGAATACATAGATAGAGATGGTATAAAAGATTTTTTAGAAACTATAAAGTATCCTATATCTTTTTTAGATTACGAGACATATCCATCAGCAATACCTAAATATAGTGGGTACAGACCGTATCAACAAATACCATTTCAGTTTTCTCTCCATGTGATTGAATCACCGAACAGTAAATCAATTCACTACGATTTTATTTATACTGAGCAAGGATGTCCTGATGAATATTTTGCGGAAGCATTACAAAAACACTTACCGAAAAGTGGTAGCGTTATTGTCTGGAATGAAAGATTTGAAAAAGGTATAAATACTCAAATCGCAGAACATTTACCAGAATACAAAGATTTTATGCAACAAGTTAATAGTAGAGTTATTGACCTAATGATCCCATTCTATGGAAAAACAACCATGTACGATCATCCCAAGTTTATGGGTAGTGCCTCAATTAAATATGTACTACCTGCACTAGTGCCACATTTATCTTACAAAGATATGCATATCCAGGAAGGAGGAACGGCTTCAGATACATGGAATCGCATTGTATGTGATGAATACTCCACCGAAGATAGAGAGATGAAAATACAGGCACTTAGAGATTATTGCGGACTTGATACACTGGCAATGGTTGAAATATGGAAAGTTTTAAATTCGTCTACCTCCTAAATCTCCGGCTTAATCTTTAGTTCATCAAGCTTTAGCCAGAGTGAATCAAGTGCTTTTTCTTTGTGACGATAGAATGAGCTACCAGAAAGTCTCCAGAATATCCAACCAGATCTTTCTAGTATTTGCTGTCTTTCTATATCCTCCTGCCATTTTTCAATAGCGTTATGGTACTTATCACCGTCGCACTCTATAGCAAGTTTAGAGTTTTCACCTTGTACGACCAAATCGATCCGATATCCTGCAACTTCCCATTGAGGTATGACTTTGTATCCCTTATTGATAAGGATCTCAGCAACCTCATATTCAAACTCTGAAGCGCGACCTCTTTCTACCTCTTCTCTGATTCTCTGTAATCCAGCCTTTCTCTCTTCTGTTTCGTGATTATAGAACCAGTCTATGATCATCTTTCTTAGATCGTCGGGATTCTGAAGTTTGTCTTTAGGTATTGAATGGAAAAGTACCATTTTGTTTCTTGCTCGAGACATGGCAACATTGACTCGTTGCTTGTTTTCTTTCTTGTTGACTGTATAAGGCATTATGTTTGCATTGGGATTGTCCTGGTCACAGCCTTTTACCATAGACAAAAAGATGATGTCTCTTTCATCGCCCTGAAATGTATAAGGATCTCCACAAATTATTTGTCTTTCCTCAATTTCTTTTGAAGATATTTTTTCACTTATCAATTTTGTTATGTGTTTAGACTGCTCCTTTCCTAGTAAGGAAATTACACCAAATGTAGCAGGTCTGGTTATTCTGCCCTCAGTCGTTTCCTTATATTTTTGGTCAGCAAGCATTTCTTGTAGTTTTTCAACCAACTTTTCTGCCTCCGCTTTATTTACCTGACCATTTGTCTCCTCAAAACCACAATCAACAAAAACTGCCTCTAATACAGGATCCAACCTATCTTTTGGCAATTGATCTCGAAGCACTTTTAGTCGTCCGTTATACGATAGGTTATTACTAAAACCTATCAATTCATCAATACATCTAAAGTGTTCAGTTAAAGTGACGATATCAGTCATCTTTATTTTAGCGATATCGAACAAACTAGAGGTTGTTGAAAAATGCACGCTATTAGGAATATCTGACATATGACGAGCGATAAGGTCAGTTACCGTAGTTTGCACAGTAAACGATGTAGAGCTTACTTGTTCATCATCTCCCACAACAAGAAGCTTCTTACCCAGATAAGCGATATTTAAGCCTCTAGTGTCTACCTGACTGGCTTCATCGAAAATAACAACATCGAACATGCCTGCCTTAGGGTTAGGAAACAGTTGATGAATCATGTTCATTGGCATAATCCATACAGGGACAGCTCCTTTACCAACATCTAGCGCGGCACGAGCATTTCTCATATGAGTCGGCGCATATTTCCCACTACCCATACCGTACTGCTTCATACTCAGAGCAAAAGCGGATAATGCTTCCTTCTGATCCTTTGTAACTCTTTTTTTGAGGTGCATCCAAGACTCGATCTCTATCAGATCTTTAATGAGGTCTTTCTCTTGGTTTTTTAGGATATGCAAATCTTTGCTGATCTTGGAAACAGAATCGCCCTGATGCAAATGATCCAACCAAGAAATAAGCCTTTTCCATTTAAAGTTTCTAGTAATGTCTATTGCAACTTGTTCACCTTGTTTTATTTTTGACTTAATACGATCAGTTGTTTTAGGCAAAACCTCTCGCATCTTTGCTTCAAGTATTGATAGCTCAGTTGATTTATTTTGCTGTTGAATTAATTCAGGAATTTCCTTATAGAAACTAGAAACCTTTTTAAGGTCATCACTAGTATCAAGATGAATCAAGAAATCTGATACATCTTTATGGTTATTATTACTCTGTTGCAATTCCTTAACTCGATCACAAAAAACCTCCTTTTTTAAATCAAAGTATTCCAAACAAAGCTTCTTTCGGTCATTAAGTTTTATTAATTTTTCCTTGATTTCAAAAATTGAGTCAAATTTCTTCGCTTCTATACTTTTTTGTAAATCAATCACTAATTTATGACGATTTTCAGAAACAAATGTGCTTTGTATATTAGAAAATATTTCAGAGTACTCTTTCAAGCGCATGTAAGAAATCAGGTTGTCAAAAACTGATCTGACTTCTGAAATTGAATCTGTATCAGAAACTTCAAAACTACCTATAAATTCAAAACCTGAAACGGTGTCACTCAATTCTTGGTTACTCTCTCTAAATGTAATTAGATCACGAACTCTAGCAATGAACATATCCAAGTCAACAATACGGAATGGTTCGTTGAAGTCTTTTGTATTTTTCGACTCACTAAAGCCGTGCGACCAAATTGTTCGCAGTTCGTCTTGGATTTTAATTTTTGAGAAATGAGCACTTACGATATTCAGATCGCCAATAGACGTTATATTTCTATCGTTAACCTTTACGGATTCTAGAAACTTCTTATTATCTGAAGAGAACATCAGTGAAAGTCCTTTCTTTACCTTGCCTCCATTTTCTCTTGTCTGATCAGAAAGCTTTTTAACAAGATCTAAAATCCTTACCAGTTCTATAGGATAAGCGGGGTTAACCGAGACAGTATTACCTAACGACACCTTATCAAAAGCTCTATACTCTGCAACTTTCTTATCAAGAGACTCCACAATATGTAACCATTTTTCATACTCACTCTGATTCTTAGTATTTTCAAAAATTTCCTTCTCCCACAATTCAGAGAATGACAAAAGCTTTTCCTCAGCTCGGTTCAAGGAATTTTTAATTTCTGAAATTTTCTCTTCGGCAACAGAAGAAGCAATCTGCTCAAATGTATCGTTTGTAACAATATCTATGTTTTTCTTTACAGTTTTCTTAAAAAGTTCATCCTTTTCTTGGTGAGTAGAGTAATTATCAATATAGTCCTTGATATTATCGAGAATAGAAAGCTCAGTTGGTGTAGGTATGTATTTATCGAAAAGTTCCAAATCTTCTTGATTCAGTTCTTTTTTAAGATCAAAGAATCTACCTATTACGGATAGTTCAGGTAAAGATTTTACTTCTGGGATCTTTTCCAACTGAAAATAAGACCATGTTGAAGAGTCTGAATTTTCTAAAAGAGAAATATAGGCATCAGCATCTGACTGCATGAGCGTCTCTTTTTCAGAGTAGTCTATGTCATCCTCAAATTTGAATGTATCAATGTTGTTAAACTCTGATACGAATTTAGCGGCGATTATTGGCGATATTTTTTCTACTCCAATAATAATCTCCTCGCGAGAGTCTAGGAGAGATTTCTTTTGAAACTCATTGTTCTTCTGTGCGATTTCTCTTCTTTTTGCTTCTAATTCTTTTTCTTTCTTTACTTTTTTGTCGGGAGTAAAGCTTGTTGTATCTGAGAGATTACTATTGATTTCTCGCACCGCCAGTTGAAGATCGCCATCTTTTGCGCTTTCTTCGACCTGAGATACGACAAGATTCCTAATTTCTTTTGGGATTTTGCTTTTCAATACAGACAGTGCCTGACCTTTTTGTGATGTAACCAAAACTGTCTTACCTTGGGCAAGGAATCTTGAAATAAGGTTTGCAATAGTATGGGTTTTTCCAGTACCAGGAGGTCCTTGAACAACAGATCCATAAGTAGCTTCTATTTGTCTAGCAATAATCTTCTGCTCTTCATTGTAAGGTAAAGGAAAAAATAGCTCTGTATTTTGGAGAGGTTCACTGTCTTCTTGCTCATTTTCAGATTCGGTATTGTCAGTATCAATTACAAGTTGACTTGTTCCAACAAGATCATTTAGAAACGGAGTAAGCTCATTATTCTCCAATATGTCTTCTTGTATCTTCTTTGCATATTCAGCCCAGCTTTTACCACCTTTTTTTAATAGATAAATTCCGTGATAATTGTAGACAGTGGGATTAACTTCTATCTCTACAGCTTCAGATCTGTTGTTATATTTTGAAACACCGTTAGGAGAGACAAGTCGTGACAAGCTACCTAAATATCGATTTACCAAATCAAAATCCCAAACATCAAAGTTTGGATCAGCATTTATCTTTTCAGACAGTTGATCAATTTCCGCAAGATTTGTATTAGTTTCATCTAAAGCCTCACGGATAAAAGCGACATCAAAAATGATTTTCTTATTACGATCTCTCTTGAGAGAAATGATGTTCTTTTCAGAATCAAAGTCTAGAATTGTTGGAGTAAATAGTGTTGGGTGATATATCTCGTTCCCATTCTTTTTCCAAGTAAAAACATCGTGAGACCAAAGTAAGTCAAAGTTATCAATTTCTGTTTTTAGAAATGATCTTAGAGTATAAAACTTATCGTATGCTGTGTTTGCTAGGAGATATTGAAAATTCTTTTCTTTCCACGCTGTCCATTTATTTTCTATCCAACCCTCGTACAAACTTTCAAGTTCAGGAAAATCTTTTAAAAAAATCTTCTCTTCTTGTTCTGAAATTATTTTATATTTTGTTCTTCCGAATCTATTATCTTTAGTAACCCAGTTCTCTAGAACTTTTGGTATCTTAGTGAGATTGGGAATTTGATCAATGAGTTCGGATCGCTTGTCACTATCACTAAATTTCTCTGTAACCGTACGATACTTTTTAAGTTCTGGTTTATTAAAACCTTGAATACTTACATCCACCCATTCTTCCAACTCCTTTGGAAGCTTTGGCATTTTTTCTATTTCATAACGCTGGACAGACATCAACAAGTCTTCATCCGCATCAGCCTCTTTTCTTGTCCTTAAAAAAATCTTATCAAGATCAGGTATAAAATCAGTACTTTCAATATCAAAGAAGTCTTCATCGGCAGATAATTTCTTTATATTGCCTCGAATATTTACATTCAATAGCGAAAGTTCCTCCAGATACTGAAAGAGCTTTATTCCATTCTTTACTTCATTTTTTTGTACGGTATTTTTAGATATCATACTTAATATTATACATATAATATCATATTTATAATCTTTTTATAAATATAATCTTACTCAAGATATACCCTCATGAATTATGTATATTTTCTCCTTTACACAACTAAATATTTATCTCTTTTATTCAATTCCTCCTTCTTCTAGTATGAGCTTTACATATTCTTGTATACCTATTTCTTTTAAGCTTAATTTATTTAAATCTCTTAAAAATTCTAACTATTGACTTTCTTTAATTATTAGAATAAACTATTCTCGTATGATTATACAATGAAGTAAATCTTCATTGTGTCTAAAAATGATCAACAACCCGCTCTTTTAAAAAGGTAAAATATGCCCAGACAAATTTTTCTTCTTAGGCATGCCATTTATTGTACTGACGGCAGCGATGATCCTTGCCTGTCTCAGGACGGAAAAGAACAGGCTCTAGCCCTTGCCCAAAAAATAAAAAATATTGTGGTAGGAAATACTGACCGTAACAATCTGGGCGTCCCCAGCTAAACGTGCAGCGGAAACTGCTACAATAATACAAGAACAGCTTTTTCTTCCTAAAATAGAACTTAAAGAAGGTCTATGGGATGATGATTGGCATAAATATGACTTCGTTTGGTTAAAGGGAGAAATTG
>JAUPVO010000034.1 GCA_030916975.1 Patescibacteria group bacterium | reverse complement strand
TTGTGTATCCAAGCTAACTCTCCAGCATTAGCATGTCCAGAAGAGTGAACGTCAGAAGTTTTGTAATGAACCAAGTGAGCACCTTGTCTTGATAGATTATCTTTTAGCTTCTGTACAGCACGCTCATTACCTGGAACGATAGAAGAAGACATCAAGATGGTGTCGTATTTGTTTAATTTGATGTATTTGTGATTCTTTAGTCCTATACGACCAAGTGCCGCAAAATCTTCACCTTGAGCCCCAGTAACTAGCAGTATCAACTTATTAGGAGGATAATTATCCATAGTTTCTATCGGAATAAGTGTCTCAGGTTTGACTCTCATCATGTCAGCTAGTCTAGCTACCTCCACATTAGTTTTCATACTTCTACCTTCTACTACAACTTTCTTGCCATATTTCTCTGCACACTCAAGCATGAAAAGCATACGTTCTACTTGAGATGAGAAAGTTGATATTATAAGTCTACCAGGAGTATCTCTGATAGCAGATTCTACATTACGATATACGATAGAATCAGATATAGAGAATCCTGGATTCTCGCAGTTGGTAGAGTCTGTTAACAAACATAAAACTTTTCTATCTTTGAATATAGCATATTGATCTATTTCACTTTGTTTAGGTATCTCATTCTCATGGTCTAAACGTAAATCTCCAGTATGAACTATGTCTCCATAAGGAGTTTCTATAATTAATCCCATTGAGTCTGGTATGGCGTGAGAAACAGCGAAGAAAGTCACTTTAAAATCCCCAGCTTGTATAGTCTGTCCTTTCTCTACTACATTTATTTTCAAAGGTTCTAGATAAGGAAATTCTTCATGACGCTTTCTTATCATCAGTTGAGTAAAGTTACGTGCATAGATAGTTGGGTTACCTATACGTGGCATTATATAAGGTATAGCACCAATATGATCTAGATGTCCATGTGTAATTAACATGGCTTTAATCTTATCTTTTCTTTCTTCTAAATACTTTGTGTTGGGTAATATAAAATCTATACCAGGAGTTGAGTTCTCTGAGAATTGTATACCGCAGTCAACTATTATTATCGAGTCTTTATATTCTATAAGACTCATGTTTCTTCCAATCTCTTCAACACCACCAAGATTAATAATACGAATATTGCCATCTTTTAGAGGTGGTATATGCATGGTCTCATCTTGTGATCCCATACGCATCTCGAACACAGGCTGTACTATCTTCCTATCCCTTTTAGTTTTCTTAGAGTGCTGTTGTTGAGACTGGGCAGGAGCTCTCTCTGTATTAGTACTCTTGATTGGAGCTGCTATTGGTTTTTTACTTTTGAAATTATTATTTTTTTGCATATTTGTTTTGTTAATAATTATTTTTAAACTCTTATAATTATTGGTATTACCACTGGCTGTTTAGCTGTTTTCTGTAGAAGATATTTTGAGATTTGATTTTGTAAAATTGATTTGATATCTTCTATTTCTATATGATGGTTTTTGGATAAGTATTCTTCTATTATGTCTTTGGACATGTCTCTAGCTCCGACCAGTAACTCTTGTGATTCTTTTAAGAACACAAAACCTCTAGTAGCCAGATCAGGGCTCTTTTTTAATTTGTGGCCACGCATATCAATTAATGATATAACGAAGAAGACACCTTGCTCACCAAGTATTTCTCTATCTTTTAGAACAACATTATGTAGTTTACCTATTTTATTACCGTCCACTACAACTGTTTCAGTATCAGTTTTTTCTCTAGTATTGGCGATACGCTGCGCATCATCCCTGATTTCTATTAGCATTCCGTTGTCAGGTATAATAATGTGATTCTCTGGAGTTCCTATTTTCCTTTCCATATCTGCATGAACTCTTAGCATGTAATGACATCCAGCCACTGGAATGAAGAATTTAGGCAATAGTTTACGATGAATCTTGTTCAGGTCTTCAGATGTTCCTGATTGAGAAATTAGGATCTGGTCGTATTTGTAGTGAATTATCTTAGCTCCAGCTCTAGATATCAAATCTTTAAGGTTCTGAGCAGCTCTTTGATTGTGAATGATTGGATGAGTTGCCATGATTACTATGTCTCCATTTTCTATTTTTATTCCATTGTGGCCAGCTTCTAATATTTTCTCCATGTTATCCATCTCTCGACCTTCTTCTCCAGTTATGAAGTATATTAAATCTTTTGAGTTGTATTTGTTCTGGTCATCTAGACTTATAACAATATCGGAGATATTTCCTATTAACCCAACTTCTTGAGCCGCAGCTATAATATCAGATATGCTTTGACTATCTAATATAATCTTTTTATTCATTTCTCTAGCCAATTCCAATATCTTAGTTATATGATATACATTATTAGCAAAAGTCATTACGAATATTTTGTTAGCAGCTTTGGCGAAAACCTTTTTCAGTTCGTCTTTGATCTGAGACAGCTTGAAAGAGTCACCGCCAACTTCTGTGTTAAGGGAGTCAGCCAAAAGACAGAGGGTTTTGTTACCGTCATCGAACATATTAAGCTGTTCATCACCAGTTAAACTGGTATCACTTAGATACACTATATTACCTTCTTTGGTTTTGATAGAGATGTTCAAGCTGTCTGGAGTTGACTGTTCAGTATTAAAAAATCTAACCTTGAAGTCTCCAATATCCAAGTCCATATCCTCTTCTATTGGAACAAATTCATTCTGATAGTCTATGTCTTTATTATCACTTCTGATCTTTAATATAGTGTTAGTATAATGACGAGCATAGACATTGGGGAAGTCAATTTTTTCATTAATAAAAGGAAAAGCTCCGCTGTATTCTAGGGTAGCAGAAGTAAAGATGATACCTTTGATTTTATCTTTTCTTTCCTCTAAGTATTTTATGTTAGGGATTATGTAATCAACACCAGGCATAGAAGCGGCAGAGAATTGAGCACCAGCATTTATGATTATAATAGATTTTTCATGTTCTATTATTGTCATATTTTTACCACATTCTTCTGTACCACCCAGATTGATTATACGATAGTCACCAGACTTTAATTCAGAGATGAAAGTTTTCTTGGTGCTTACTAGATTATTTTGAGGTTTATAATATTTTTGCATATTTGATTAATTTATTATTTTGTTAATTTTTATAATTTGAGTATTAAATCTGGTTAAGAAGTTGTATATTGGTTCAGTCTCTTTGTAAGCATTTTTGAAGTTGTCTAATATATCTGCATCATTACTTATGTATTCATCTATTTTGATATCTATATTTTTCTTGATCAGGATTGAATACTTTTTGGAGTATAGTGGTATATAAGGATATTCTTTGTAAAATTCTTTTCTAATATTATTTAGAGCTTCTTGTGTATCCTCGGAGGAAGTGGCTCTTCTTAATGTTTCTATGTTTTGGTCAAAAGTCTTACTTACATAGTTAGTAAGATTTAGTCCGGGAGCATTCTTTTGGGAAGAATGGAAGAAAGAGTATAGAGAAGAGTAGTCTTCTAGATTTATAGCCGATAATAGTAACTCATAATCTCTATTTTTGATAACATTTTGCATTTCATCTTGAGTTACAGGTCTTGGTATTAAGTTTATATTTTTATGGGACCATATTTCTTTTAAATAGTTAAAAATTTTCTGATCAGCATCATTGTTAGAAAGAAAAGTAATGGTTAGGTTTTTGTACTCTACTTCTATGTTCGGAGTAGTTGTGCTATTTTCTTCTGTGTCAGAAGCAGTTTCTTTTTTGACTGGTTCAAAACTAGTATCTTCTATACTGATAGGAGTAGTGCTAGATATGTCATTCTGAGACATCGGCAATATGTCATAAGTTGTATAACCATAATCACCCAGAACATTATTGGCTAGATAATATCTATCAATAGAGTCATAAAGGAATTGTCTATCTTCTTTTTTGGCTAGCAGTTGATTTTTGTTAGGGTTGAAAAAGATTACTTTTGTTTTGGAAGAAGTGTAAGTATTATTATTATAGTCTTCTTCTAATTTTGGGAAATAGGCAAAAGATATGTCAATAGAATTAGTTTGGAAATAGCTAGTTATGTCAGTATCTGCTATCTTGTCTAAATATAAATTAACATCTTTAAAATATGACAAATGATAATAATTATTGTTATTTTTTAATTTGATATAAGATATATTATTTTTATCAGTTACTATATCAGAAAGTCTAAACTGTCCACTAGTAGTTATATAACTTGCTAGGAATTTATCCTCGAACATTATGTTTTTGAGAGTTTTATTCTGATATTGAGATAATTCTTTTTTGTTTACAATACCAAGAGTGAGGAGTTTTTGTATTTGTGAATAAGATCTTTTGAGTGAGATGGTTAGGTTTTTATCATCCACTTTTGTAAAGTTCATTCCATCGTATTTAGCTCTATCTCTGTTATCTATATTATAGTCTTGCATCAAAGAGTAAGAGTAGATGACATCATCAGAAGTAACTTGGTCTCCGTTTGAGAATTTGGCGTCAGGTCTAATCTCTATTCCTACGGTTAGACCATCATCAGAATATTCTACATTCTGTGCCAGATCATTAAAATACTCACCTCCCTGATACCTTATAAGTCCAGCAAAGAGCATTTTGGATAAGATTATCTCACTAGTATTCTCGGCTAGTGGCGGCAATACATTTTTGATATTTTCATCTGAGTATACGTTTAGAGCTTCTTCGTATTTTGGAACTTTGGTAGTGTAATTACTTTTTAACAAATTACTAATTGTCAAAAATAACAATATTAAAACGCCATAAACAGCCAAATACATGAAAAATGATTTGCTTGGATTTATGGTTTTTATAGATAAGAAGACTTTTCTAAAAAAAGAGGATTCTTTAAAAATTTTTTTATTTATTGACATTGGCAATAAGATGGGTGTTAATTGTCAAATCTATTATTTCGTATTCATCAGACTCTTACCTACATAATAATTGATTAAATAGTTATATTCTATATATCAAATTATTATTTTTGTCACAAATATCAAGCACTAAACATTTAAATGTTAGATGATAGCGTGTATCAAAAGAGATAAAGCGAACAAAATGGATACCAGTACTGTTGCATTGTATAGAGTTTTCTCAAGACCTCTTCTTTTGAAATTGGAAGAAGAATCTGAAGAAAAAGCCCCACCAGCGTCAGGATTAGCACGTTGTAATAGTACCAAGATAACTAGCAAAACAGATAGTACTATATTCACAGCTAAAATAATAGATTGCATGGTTAGTATATTATCATATTAAGATAGAGTTTGCAAATAAATTAATTGAAGTTATTCCCACTCTTAATTCTTAATATTGGGTTAGATTTAACTTTAAAAAAACATGTATACTACAGTAGAGAGTATCATACCTCCAATGGACAAGATTGCTAATATGGCAAAAATTATCTTTACTGTTTTTTGATTTTCTTTTGAGAACATATATATTGTGTATTTTCTTTATTTAAGTGATTGTTATTGTGTTATAATTTATCATAAATATGAGTTTATTTCAACAGAGAAATTCTTTTAAAAAAATTATATATTCTTGGGTGTCGTTAATTTTTATAATTTTTATAATTTTTATACTACTGGATCAGATTTATTCTTTCTATTATAAAAATGAAAAGATAAAGGAAAAGCTTGGTATTAATGAAAAGAAAATAGAAAAACTCAATCAAGAATTTACCAAGAAAACTGAACAGTATAACTTCTTGAACACGGATAGGGGGCAAGAAGAGTATTACAAAGATGTGTATTCTTATGGAAAAGAGGGAGAGAAAATAATTGTTTTGTATAATGCTACTGATACAACCGATCAAAACGAACAACAGATAGTTACTCGCACAGATACTGGGTATGAATTTAAGAAAAGGGTGCAATACTTTATTGATAATTATACTAATTTGTAATATAATTTAATTTAGTAGTTAAATATATTAAACAATATGAGTACAAATAAAATAGTTGAGATCTATTCAACACCAACATGTCATTTTTGTCATCTAGCCAAAGAGTGGTTTGATCAAAAAGGTATTAAATATATTGATCATGATGTATCGCAAGATGCTGATCGCAGACAAGAAATGGTTGAAATAACAGGACAAAGAGGTGTACCGGTTATTAAGATAATTGATGACGTAGTGATAGGGTTTAATCAGCCTAAGCTAGCAGAACTGCTTGATATTACTGATTAGTTAGAAAATTTCTTTGTTGTTGATTTTTAGATTGAACTGAAATAAATTTTCCGTGCAAAGCTCTCTTAGTTTGGAATCTTGTGACCAAGCTTCGCTTGGTATGAAAAATACGAATCTAGTAGTGTTGTAATTGATGGGTATTTTGAGAGTTTTATAATCTTTCAAAAATGATGGCACTTGCATATTATTAAGAGCTTCATAAGTTAATATATTGCAATATGGCGGTAGATTATTCTTCTCTCTATTCTGGAGCTCTCTAATATAAAATTGATCTAGGTCGGAACTTGTAATTCTCCTAAGATTAGTATCAATGAATTTTTGTGACATTCTTGTTTGGAGATAAATATTACTACTTTTGGTTTTCTTGAGAGAGGATTTTAATCCGTTAACTATAAAAAATACCCTCTCATCTATATTGTAGTCATTTATATAAAAAAGACTATCCATAGACACAATAAAAACATGATCGAAAATATCCTCATGCAAAGCTGGAAGTATTTGCTCAGTTGCTATCATTATATCAAGACCGCTTTTCATCATAAAATCATTTAGAGTTTTTTCTACTTTCGGCGCTGTATTGGTCTTTTCGCTATTGATGTTGTGTATTATGTTTTCGATTTTTACGTTGTCTATTTTTAATTCTCCCTTTAACAAATCTTGCAGATAAGTCCAAATACCTTCGGTACCTATACCTAGAGCTTTAATATTCCAACCACCACAATTCTCACATTTAGTCTCAGTTATTATTTTTATCTTATCTTTGCAGACACTACATTTGTAATAGTTACCTTCAGGTGTTTCCATTAATATATAAGGTTTGTTACATTTTTTGCAGGAAATAGGGGTAGAACAATCAGCACAAATATTCTGAGTATAAGATCCAAGTCTAGTTGTGTAAAGCAGTATTTTGGAATTAAGATTGGATTTGTAAGATGTGGTAATTATATTTTCCAAGTTTTTATTTAAGTAAATCCTTTTATCCATTTTTATAATCTCTACTTCTTTATGATTAAGGCTTAGCTCAGTTAATGTTTTGTTATTAGGTAAAAATACATTTTTGTATAATTCTAGAGAAGGAAGATTATATTCAAACTGAACATCAATATTAAGTATTTTGCATATGTACACAAGAGCTTTTTTGGTGTCTAGATTTTTGAAGTTAGAATAATAGTACTTGGATGATTCGTTCCCTATTATTATCTTTTTGATATTTGGATATAATAAGAATTCAAAAGAAGGTGTAGAGCAAAGATTCTTCTGGCTTGGGTTTTTATTTTTGAATTTTCTTAACTCCAAATTAGTTGGGAATATATAAAAAGTTTCATCTATATTATAATTTAGACTATCGTTCGGGTGTCTAGGATCGACATCTCTTTTAGCGAATTTGATTTGATTTAGAATGTCTACAGGTATTAAAGTATCAAAAATATTATTGAGAGTAGTAGCCAGCAGAGTAGATATGTTGTATATTTCTACCAGAAGATTCCTATCTATATAATTTTTGTTAGTGATTTTACTAATTTTTTTGATTTTAAAATTTTTAGCTCTTATCTCTTGTTTACTATCTTTGATTGAGGACTGATTTACTATTATTGCTTGGAGAATTTGTCCATTCATATTAATCTCCACTAAGTCACCAATCTCTACGTCCAAAGATGTAAAATACGTCAAAGAAGTTATTTTTTTGGTGGTTTTGAGAGGAAGAAGTTCGCAGATTAACATGATTACATTTTATCATTTTTATAAATTTTAATACAAGTTTATAAGATAATCCATTGTGTTAAAATATAACAATGAAAATCAATATAATATGCATTAGTAAAAAAGCTTCTGATTATGATCAGAAAATATTAGAATATGAAAAAAGGTTGACGAGGTTTGTAAATATAGAACAAGTTAGAATCAGCCACCTTTCATTTTACGAGGGAGACAGAAGAAGAGAAGAGGAGTCAAAGAAGATCGAAGAAAGGATTGAGAATGATGACTATGTTGTTCTTCTTGATGAAGAAGGTAGTGAAGTGGACAGTTTAGGTTTTGCTGATCTTATAGACAACAGAATGAATGATAGTGTTAAAAGGATGGTTTTTGTTATTGGAGGAGCTTACGGAACTGATCAGAGTATTAGAAATAGAGCCAATTACACTATGAGAATGGGTAAAATGGTGTGGCCCCATGAACTTGCCAGACTTATGCTTTTTGAGCAGATTTATAGAGCTTATACTATTCTGAATAACGTGCCTTATCATAATGAATAAGAACAATAAGGACATTTTTAGCTATTGACATAGATACTTTTATTGTGTATTATGTGAGAGGTACATTTAAATTCCATTTTTCTATAAGTTTTTGAGGAGATGTTAAATCATGACAACTAAAACTAACGACAATACTGGAACAGCTTTCTTGTCCCCAGTCTTTTATCTTTTTGCTTGTCTTGTGAGGGATTTCTTGGGGTTGGATCGAAAGTACCCAGAGATGACCCCATCTCAACTCCCAGAGGGATCATACGTCGTCACGAAAGTGTGGCGCATTGATCGTCCTGACGGAACTTGTTATTATCTGATAACAGTCCGTTCAAATAACTCGAATCCGCCTAACGGATTTGAGCCAAATTGGACTTTTAGTTCCGGCAAGTCACCGGAAATATGGGTCTATTATGAAGATCTCGAATCTCCTTCTCTTGTTATTCCTGAGCCGGGCACAGTATTTTCTGTATTCAGCGACCAGGAAACTGGAGAGCGTTGTTTCGGCGTTTGATAGTAAGGATAATCCACCAAGCAAAAAACCGCTTCGGTGGTTTTTTGTTATTTTAAATTATTTTTATAAGGTTTGTCTCATTTTGAAGGTTTGAGTGTTATAATTAAGTATATGAAGAAAAATCTATTACACTATTTTTTAATTGTTTCATTTGTTGTTTCTAGTTTTAGTTTTGCCGGCGCTGCATATGATAAGAATCTTAACCCAGGTTCTCGCGGTGAAGCAGTTTTAGAACTTCAGAATTTTCTTAGGGATAGAGGGTACCTTAAAGCAACTCCAAATGGTTTATATGGTCAAGCGACTACAGCTGCCGTAAAAGCTCTGCAAAAGAATAATGGCTTATCTCAAGTTGGGGTGCTAGGTCCTCAGACAAGAGCTGCGATTAAGAATTTTCTAGCTGAATCTTCTTCAAACTCAAACTCAAACTCAAACTCAAACTCAAACAATACTTCTAACAATAGTACTAGTACAGACAAAAAAGACTACACCCTGTCTTCTAACATACAAAACATTTTGAATAAAAAGTTCACTGTAGGAGCTTGGGTACCTTATTGGCAAGAAGAAAATGGTTCCAAACAAATTGTAGAGAATATTAATAAAGTAGATATTATTTCTCCATTTTCTTATGAGATGAATGATACAGGAACCTTTTCTGATCCAATGAAACTTGCTTCTGGGCCTTATGCTGATATGATCAAAGTTGCAAAAGCTAATGGAAAATTAGTGGTGCCTTCTATATTGTGGTGGGCTTCTGGATATGAGAGAGATAATCTAGACGTTATTATGAAAGATGATTATCTCCGTGGCTATCTGATTGATTTGATTCTAGCAGAAGTTAAAAAACATGATTTGGATGGTATAGATATTGATTTTGAAAATAAAAAAGCAGAGACTCGTGATGATTTTTCTAAGTTTTTGGAAGAGCTTGCCTCTGATCTTCATGATAAGAATAAAATGCTAATCTGTACTATTGAAGCCAGAACTCCCAGCTCCACTGAGTTCATGAATGGAACAGCAGATCAGGATAAATTGGCAAGAAGTAATGACTTTAAACGTATAGGACAGGCTTGTGATCAGGTTCGTATTATGGCTTACGATCAGGACAGGGCGGATAAAGACCTGAATAATCTAAAGGGATCAGAATATAAACCAGTTGCAGATATTGATTGGGTTAAAAAGGTTTTGACTTTGGCTATGCGTGATATACCTTGGAACAAAATAAGTCTAGGGGTTCCTACTTATGGATACAAATATGAAATCAAAAGAGATGCTAACAATAATATTACTTCTTATAGTAGACTTGGTAGTATGAACTGGTATTATGCTGACCAAGAAGTTAAAGACAAAGGTTTGGTGACAAAGCGTGATAGCACTGGAGAACTATCTTATACGTATTATGATCAAGCTAAAGGCAAAGAGTATATGACCGTATATTCAGATGCAGAAGCTATAAAACAAAAAAATGATTTAGCCAAAATCTACGGTATAGGAGGTATAACTATATTCAAAATAGATGGCAACAATGACAAATCAGTTTGGAGCAAGATATAATTTATAACTTTTACAACTTCATGTTAGAATTGTAGTTATGGATTTGGATCAATTTTTGACTCTCAACAAAATAGAAGATTTTACTATCAGGCAGGGCAGGTATGAAGGGCCTTACACTAAGCTTTTGGACATGATAGAAAGCAGAAAACTTTCTATCTCAGAGATATCTTTGTCACAAATAGCTGATGAGTATATAAGTTACATTAAAGGTCTTGAATATATCAATCCTTTAGATATGTCACAGTTTGTTCAGGTGGCTTCGACTTTGATGTTAATCAAAGCTAAGTCTCTGTTGCCGTCAATAGAATATAATGAGGAAGAAAAAGATCAGATTGATAAGCTAGAGAAGAAGCTGGAGCTGTTAAAAGAACTCAGAATAGCTGAAAAGAATATTCAGGAATCTTTTGGAATACATCCAATTTATAATAAAAAGAAAGAAAAGATTAAAAGGGTAGAGGATATGGTCTATGATAAGCCAGCTAGCTTAACTTCTGAGAATATTGTAGCAATAGCTCTGCTGACTTTAGCTAAAATGCCCAATTTCGAAAGGTTAAAGCAGGTTGCAGTTAGGCAAGCCATTAGAATAGAAAAGGTTATAGAGAGAATAATGGAGCACATTAATCAAGGCATAGATAGTCTCAAAGGATTCGCACAGAACTTTAGTGACGGTGCAGACCAGAAAACTATAAAGAAAAATATTATAGTTAGTTTCTTGGCTATTTTGGAATTGTTGAAGTCTGGAATGATAGATGCTTTTGAAAAAGATGGCGACATAACTGTGGTCAAAAAATAAAAAATTGCGGTTTTGTGTGATATAATTCACAGAAGATTATAATTAATAGGAAAAGAAAATGTCTCAAGATTTATTAAAAAAGATAGTAAATGTTTTGTATATTAGCGGAGAAGAGATTGATTACAAGGATGTCGCTAAGATAGTGGGTGAGCCGGAAGCTACTGTGTTAGAAGCGGTTGGTTTTCTCAAGGCTAAGTTAGATAATATTGGATTACAGCTAATATCCAATAATAATAAGTTATCTATCGCGACTTCAACTGAGTACGCTGACCTTCTGAAAGAAATAGTTAATTTTACTATCAAGTCTGACTTAACTCCAGCACAGTTACAAACCTTAACGATTATAAGCTATCTTGAAAGTGTTACAGTAGCTGATATATCTTTTATTAGAGGAGTGCAATCTATTCAGACGGTTAGAGCCTTGTCGACTAGAGGATTGATAGAAAAGGATAAAAGGTCTACGGAGGGCCTAGAAGATATAGAGAAGGATAAATACATGCTTTCCACTGAAGCTTTAAAGTATCTTGGAATAAAAGAAGTAAAAGAGTTAAAAGATTTTGACAATATACAAGCTAAATTAAAACAAAAAATGCAAGAAGCTCTCAACGGTTAATTATGAAATTTAAAAAAGAAACAATCAAACATATACATTTAATCTATCTCATTTTTTTTTCTATTTTGATTGTTTTACTTTTCGGATATTTTAAAGGCTGGAACAGGTTTGATTTTAATCTTAAAAAATCAAAACAGAATGCCAAGGCTAGCTACATTAATAACAATAATAATGTTTTGAATTTTGCTCTAGCTACAAGTAGCGATGAGGACTTGAAAAATATTAAAGCCAAGAGTTATCTTGTTTATGATTTGAATACTAAAAAAGTATTAATAGGCTATAACGAGAATAAGATACTTCCTTTAGCGAGTGTGTCTAAGTTAATGACCGCGTATGTAGCAGAGAAAAATTGCGCTGATAAATTAAAAGTTGAGCTTGATAGGCTATTAATTGCTTCAGATAATAGCGCGGCCGATGACATAGCGGCTAATTGCCCCAATTATAATCAGTTTATTGATATGATGAACGAAGAGGTAAAAAAGAATTCTCTTAATATGAAGTTCATTAATCCGTCAGGCCTCGATATTAATGACGAGACAGAAGCGAGTAATTTTGGTGACGCTGTTTCTGTAGCCAAACTACTAAATATGTTATACGAACTTGATAGTAATAGACTTAGCCATACAACTGCTGACATTTTCAAAACCATCAAAAACACAAATCAAATAGCTGATAATTTGCCATTCCTAGTTGGTGGTAAGACTGGATTTACTGATATGGCAGGGGGTAATCTGTCTACTATTTATAATATTATGGGCACTAGGATTGCTGTAGTTGTGCTTGGTTCTACTAAAGAAGATAGATTTACTGACACCATTTTGCTGTTAAAATCCTATTTAAATAATATATTTTAGTGTGTTATAATTCGATTTATGAACACATTTAATCTTTTTGTTATACTATTACCGAGTATACTTACATTTTTAATAGGTATTTTTATTAGCTATCCACTAACGTCTTGGCTTTATAAGAATAAGATCTGGAAAAAGAAAAATGTTCATCTGACTATTGACGGTAAGCCAGCAGAGATATCATCCAGATTGCATAACGATGAGAATGTTAAAACCCCAAGAATGGGAGGACTTATAATCTGGGTTAGTGTTCTAGCTACAGCTTCTTTGTTCTATTTGCTAGCACGACTAACAGGCCTTGAACTATTCGAAAAGCTGGACTTTACTTCTAGGTCTCAGACGTGGTTACCGCTAGCATCTCTTTTGTTTGGAGGTGTTTTGGGTGCTATTGATGATCTTTCGGTGGTTGAGTATTTTAAAAGCAAAGGATCTTATATTGGAGGAGGATTATCACTTAAGATTAGATTGTTGTTTGTATTTTTGATTTCACTTTTTGTTGGGTATTGGTTTATTTATAAGCTTGGCATGAATTCTTTTACTATTCCATTTTTAGGAAGTGTTGTTTTTCCCGTGTGGTCTCTGTGGATTATACTTGTAGTTATTATGATGGCGACTTATGCCGGAGGAGTGATTGATGGTGTGGACGGATTATCTGGAGGTGTGATGATGTCTATATATAGCGCTTACGGAGTGATTGCTCTTATAGGATATCAATACAATATAGCAGCGCTTTGTTTTGCTATCGCTTCGGGTATTCTTGCTTTCCTTTGGTTCAATATACCGCCAGCTAGATTTTATTGTTCTGAGACAGGTATGACAGCATTACTTCTTACTTTGGTAGTGATTGCTTATCTAGTGGATGGAGTTGCCTATTTGCCGTTTATTGCTTTTCCATTATATATGACAGTTGCTAGCGTAGTAATCCAATTATTATCCAAAAAGATTAGAGGCAAAAAAGTTTTCTTAGTAGCACCTATACATCATCATTTTGAAGCTATTGGTTGGCCAAGTTATAAAGTTGCTATGAGATATTGGATATTGGCTTATTTTTGTGCTATTTTTGGAGTTTTATTATCACTTATTTAATATTTAATAATGTATTGTACTTTTTATTATGTTTTTTAATTTTACAGAAAGTTTAAAGGAGAAAATAAAATATGAGAATATAGATAAAGTTATTTTTTTTACATCTATAATTTTGATAGTATTTGGCTTCTTAATGTTTTTCTCAGCTTCGATTGGATTTCTCAACAAAGCTGCTTCAGAAGACTATTTTGCCAACTTTGTTAAGATGCAGATGCTTTCTTATTTGATAGGTTTTGTTTTGATGGTATTTTTTTATTTTTTTAATTTGAGAATACTTTACAAGTTTTCTTTTTGGATATTTGCATTTTCTCTAGTAACTGGTTTTTTGATTTTTGTACCAGGCTTAGCCGTATCCCACGGAGGAGGAGTTAGATGGGTTGATATAGCTGGTTTCTCTTTCCAGCCAGCCGATCTTATCAAATTCGGATCCATACTAGGTTTTGCAGCTTATTTTGCTAGATATAAAAAGTATTTAGATAAACCACTATATGCAGCCTTTTTTCCTATTTTGTTAGCTCTACCTATCGTAATTATATTCTTTATTCAGAAGGATTTGGGAACTTTAGCTATTATATTTTTTATAGTAGGTGTTATGTATTTTTTAAACAAGACAAGATTTGTTTATATTTTTGTAGCTTTTCTATTGAGTATAATTATGGCTGCAGCTTACGCCTATACCAATACTTATGTTATGGATCGTATTCATGGCTTAAAAGAAGAATCTTATCAGACCAAGCAATCTCTGATAGCGCTTGGTAGTGGAGGGGTGTATGGAAGAGGGTATGGGCAAAGTGTTCAGAAATTTTTCCACTTACCAGAACCAGCTGGAGACTCAATCTACGCTGTAATTGGAGAAGAGCTTGGATTTTTTGGTACTTGTTTTACGGCCTTGCTTTTTATGGTTTTGATATTAAGAAGCTACAAGATATCTGGCAATATTAAGAACAGCTTTTTGAAGAATTTGGCCTATGGTATAATAATTTTATATTTTGCACAATTTGTTATGAACACAGGTTCTATGACCAAGATAATTCCTCTTTCTGGAGATACTCTGCCTTTCTTTTCAAAAGGAGGTACTGCGATTATAATGAATTTGCTTGAACTTGGGTTATTAATCAAATTAACAAGAAAGGATATAGTAAATAATAATGTATAATTAATATAAATTAAGATTATGAAAATAGTATTTACAGGAGGAGGTACAGGAGGACACTTTTATCCGCTTATGGCTGTGGCGGAGAGTCTTAGGATTGCGACAGCAGAGAATAAGCTAGCTGATCCTAAAATGTATTATTTTGGGGAGAAAAATTATAACCCAGTAATGTTAGAAGATAGAGGGATTACGTACAAACATATTCCATCTGGAAAGAATAGATTATATTTTTCTTTGTCTAATTTTATCGATTATTTCAAAATTTTCTATGGTATTATTATTGCTTTTTTCAAGCTTCTATTCATATATCCTGACTTAGTTTTTTCAAAGGGTGGTTATGACAGTGTACCAACTTGCTTGGCAGCATTTTTACTAAGGATACCAGTTATAATGCATGATAGTGATGCTATACCAGGTAGAGCCTCACTATTAATTTCTCGTTTTGCTTACAGAATTGCGGTTTCTTATAAGGAGTCAGTAAGATTTTATAAGAGACAAGATAGGGTTGCAGTTACTGGTCAACCTATACTTAATAAATATTTGCCAAATAACGACTTTAAAAGGGAATATAAAGAAGGAAAAAAGAATATATTAGTTACGGGAGGATCTCTTGGTAGTCAAAAGATTAATGATACTATACTTGAGATTTTGCCAGAGCTTTGTGCCAAGTACAATGTTATACATCAGACAGGTGAAGCTAATATAGAAGATGTGAAGTCACGATCTTCTGTTATCTTGGTTAATTATAATAAGGATGCTTATGCACCTTATGCTACTTTAGATTTCTCTAAAATATACAATCAGATAGATCTGGTTATTGCTAGAGCAGGGAGTTCTATGTTTGAGTTTGCTGCTTGGCAAATACCTTCAATAATTATTCCAATTAACAAAACAGTTAGCAGAGACCAGGTTATTAATGCTGAAGCAGCTCTCGGCACAGGCTTCATCAAGATGATTAATGAAGAGAATTTGTCGTCTCATTTATTGTTGAATGTTATCAATAATATACTAGATCATAGAGAGGTTTATAATAAAATGGAAGAAGGTGCCAAATCTTTTTATTCTCAGAATGGAGCAAAAGTTATTTCTCAAGAAATAATTAATATTGTATTATCACATGATATTAAAAATTAACAATTTTAAAATGGTATTTGTTAACAAAATCATATCTGGAGTTTTGGTTACATTAATATTCTCTACTTTTACTTTTCTGAATGTGTATTCTCAATCAGAATCAGACCTTAAAAATCAAATTCAGAATAATAATGATCAGATTAAGAAGTTAGAACAAGAAATAGCTGATTATAATGATAAAATAAAATCTAAACAAGCTGACGCTAAAACTTTGAAAAGTGCCATAAGTATACTCGAGAATAGTAAAGCAGCTCTCGAAAAAGATATTAAGGTTTCTAATCTAAAAATAGAAAATATGAAACAAAATATCACACAGACAGAAAAAGAAATAAATACAACAAGTCAGAAATTAGATAAGCTCAGAGAAGGTTTGGGTAAAAGTTTCAGAGAGATGTCATACACTTCTAGCTTGAAGAATAATTTTTCTTTTGTGCTGCTTGGAAGTAATAATCTCAGCGATATCTTCGATAGGTATAATGAAGTAGAGAATTTTAAAAGTAATGTTTCAGACAATATAACTTATTTTAATCAAACAAGGCAAATCTTAAAAGAGAATAATGATAACTATAAGAGTCAAACTAAAACTCTAGAAAGTTTAAAAGATAATTTACAAGATAAGAAGGTTTTGGTAGTAGAGAATCAGAATGAAAAAAACCAGCTTCTGAAGGTTACCAAAAATCAAGAAAGTAGTTATCAGGCAATGCTAAACTCTACCAAAGAAAAAAAGGCAGCTTTAGAACAAGAAATCGCTGACTATGAAGCCAAATTAAAAGCTTTTACCAATACTTCCAGCTTGCCCCAGTCTGGAAGCGAGGCTTTAGATTACCCTGTAAAGAAAATAGTTATAACCCAATATTTTGGCAATACTCCATTTGCTACAAAAAACCCACAAGTTTATAATGGATCTGGGCACAATGGTATTGATTTTGGAGTTCCTGTTGGAACTGCAATATATTCAGCATCTGACGGAGTAATTGTGGATACAGGTAACACTGATGCAGCATGTTCCGGAGCTTCTTTTGGTAAATGGATACTAATCAAACACAATAATGGTCTGACAACATTGTACGCTCACCTTTCTTCAATCGGAGTTAGCTCGGGACAAAGTGTTTCAAGAGGAGATAAGATAGGCTTGTCAGGTAATACTGGCTATAGCACTGGACCACATTTACACTTTACAGTATATGCAAGTGAAGCTGTGCATGTTTCTGGTCCAACCGAGTATAGATCTAAAGCTTGTGGAACTTATATGGTGCTTCCACTTGCTTCTAAGAGTGGTTACCTTAATCCATTAACCTATTTACCCAAATAATTTAATTATATGATAACTCTAACCCTATTCAAATTAGTAGTGATAGTTTTCTTCACAGCTTTTATTGGTAGAATATTTGGAGGTAATGTTTCCGAGAAGTTTTTAACTGGAGAATATTCAGATCATTTTAAATCACATTAAACATAAAGATATGTTAAGTTATACTTTTGTAATTAGTTATACCGACCTGTTTATTTTCTTATTTATAATTTTTATTTTAGGCTTCTTGTACGGTCTTAGAAGAACTTATAAGGATCTTACGGGTTAAATTTAATTAAAGTAATTAAGTACGTAGTTTTTATTTCCAATAATATAAGAAACAAAATCGTCTTTTTCTTTTTTGGAATTGAGCGAGTTTAGCCCAAGACTTATTAATTTTTCATTCATATAATAATTATAAGTATTTTTCCCCAAGTAATTAGTCACCATATCTTTAGCCTTTTGGTCTCCTTTAGCAATATAATAGTTCAGATCTTTGAATTTTAAAGTTTTACCAGCATACTCTATATACTTTTCTTGATCAATTGTTTCAAGAGATACTAAAATAGTCATCATACTATTAATAGTATTATTATCAATTTCTTTATCAGAATAGTACTTAGTTGTATTATTTTCTACGATTAAAGTAGTACCAATAACAGAGAACTCATAAATCTTTTTCATGTTTTCGTCATCAATTCTAATGCATCCACCACTGTAATTAGAAGAAACTTTGTCACCACTCTGGTAATAAGGAATTCCGTGAATAAAAAAGTTACCATAGAACTGCATGGCGTAAGGCATATAAACATCTCCGAGAGTAGAGTATCTATCTTTGTCTTTTGATTTTATAGTAAATTCTCCAGCTGGAGTTTCATAATAGCTTTGCGGTTTTCCCTTACTAACTATTTTGAAGCTATTAACTACTTTATTATTTTCAATCAAGTTGATTTGCATATTTTGCAAGTCAGCTTCTATGTATTTCCCTTTTATTTCTTTTTTTTCAGTTAAACTTTCAGTCTTAAAATTATTTATTTTTTCTATTTCTGCCTTCTCCTCATTATCGTTAAATGCTTGAACATATAGAATAGTTTTATACATCACAACTAGAGATACAACAAAAACAGACAGCCCTAGTATCAAGTTCATTTTTTGTTTCATTGGGAGATTCTATCATAATATTCTAAGATTGTGAATAATTAAGGATTTAATTATAGATAGCGTTGTATAATGTATTTATAAAAGTTATATAAATTTTTATGTAATTTTTATAGTTATTTTAAAATAATTCAATAAATTTATGTACACAATTACAAATACAACTCAGGCTTTGGGAGCTTCCATGACTGATATTATTGTGAGAATGATAAGCTTTTTGCCAAGTATTTTGATGGCTTTAATCCTAGTAGTTCTAGGAGTCATCTTCGGAGGTATACTTGGAAGAGCGGTTTCTCATTTAATATCTCTTTTGAAAGTAGACAGAGCTATAGAAGCAGCAGGAGTACATGAAATGATTAATGGAGTTAAATTCTCAGTATCAAAATTACTAGGAGGAATAGTAAAATGGACCGTTATCATTTCATTTCTAATGACAGCTACTCAAACAGTAGGTTTGTCATCTTTTGCTGGACTATTATGGCAGCTAATTGCTTTCATCCCTAATGTAATAGTGGCGGCTCTAATCCTAGTGGCTTCACTTTTACTTGCTGATTTTGTTTCAAAATTAGTAGCTGGTTCATCTAAAGTTGCTGGATTAAAATCAAATATTGGACCTAATATTGCAAGATATGCAATTATCATTTTTGGTGTTATTGCAGCTTTAACTCAATTGAACATAGCGGGTAGCGCTATTAATATTTTATTTGCTGGTATGGTATTTTCTATCTCTCTTGCTCTAGGCCTTGCTTTTGGTCTTGGTGGTAGAGAAGCGGCAGCTAAAATGATAGAGAAATTAGATAAAGAATTATAATTTTGTAATAATTTTTCTTTTAAATCAAAATAATAAATCCACAATATTGTGGATTTATTATTTTGATTTTTTGATTTGCAACAATATGTTATAATATATTGATAAATAATATATGGGAGTAATAAAAAACTTTTTTTTGAAAAACGCTGCTAAGATGAGCACTAAAGATCTGCCTAAAGATCAACAGGACTTTATACTTAATATTGTGGATAAGAATCCTGAATTATTTGAGAAAATAGCCAAAGAGATAAAAGAGCTAACCGATAAAGGTAAACCAGAAATGTATGCGACTTTTGAAGTAATGCAAAAATACCAAAAAGATTTGCAAAGCACAATGCAGGGAGAAGACACTGAGAAGTTAAAACAAGTTGCTAACTCTGTAATGGGAGAAGATTCAAAATAGTTAGCATTATTAATTATTATGGCAAAATTATCTATCGGAATAGTTGGGCTTCCCAATGTAGGTAAATCTACACTTTTTAATGCGTTGACTAAGAATTCTGTTCCAGCTGAGAATTATCCTTTTTGTACTATTGACCCTAGTGTTGGAATAGTTGAAGTTCCAGACCATAGACTTAAGCAATTAAGTAAAGTCTCCGACTCCAAAAAGATAATCCCAGCCGTGGTTGAATTTGTAGATATTGCTGGACTTGTGAAAGGAGCTAGTGAAGGGGAGGGTCTTGGTAATAAGTTCTTATCTCACATAAGAGAAACAGATGCCATTTTGGAAATGGTCAGGATTTTTGAAGATGAAAAAGTTTTGCATGTTAATAATAAAGTTGACCCTATTTTTGATATTGAAGTTATTAATTATGAATTAATGCAAGCCGATCTAGAAACATGTAGCAATAGAAAAAGTAATATAGCTAAAGACGTAAAAAAGGGGGACAAGAATTTTATTTTCTTAGATAACCTTTTGAATAAATTAATCGAAATGCTAGAGAATGGGAAATTGGTTTCCCAGAATTCTTGGACAGAAGAAGAAGGGAGAGAGATTAAACAGTTGAACCTGATTACGGCTAAGAAGTTCCTGTTTGGATTAAATAAAAAAGCTGGAGGCAGTAATCTGGATGAGTTAAAAGATGAAAGATTTGAGAATTTAATTAATTTTCTAAAAGAAAATAATTTTCAATATTGTGTAATAGATGCCAAAATAGAAGATGATCTTAAAGATTTTGAAGGAGAAGAAAAAGATATAATGAGAGAGGAGCTTGGAGGAGCTGAGGACGGAATACATAATCTTATTCAGAAGGCTTATGAGACTTTGGGGTTAGAAAGTTACTTTACAACAGGAGAAGTAGAAACCAGAGCCTGGACAATTAAAAAGGGTAGCACCGCGCCTGTAGCCGGCCAAGCTATACATACGGACTTCAAAGATAAGTTTATCAGAGCTAATATAGTATCTTATGAGGATCTTGTAGAAGCTGGTTCATTATCTAATGCTAGAGCAACAGGTAAGCTAAGAACAGAAGGAAGAGATTATATTGTGCAAGATGGAGACGTGATAGAGTTTATGGTTTAGGATTTACTTTTTAAGTTAATCAAATAGATAATATTTACTTTTTCTCTTCTTTCTTAATATCTACTTGAAACAAATATTATAGAGTGTGTTATTATATTAAGTATTATATAAATCCTAATTTTAGAGTAGTATGCAAGATTTTAAGATGTCAGGTTATAAGTATGTAGATTTTCACAGTCATATGCATGATAAGGCATTTGAGCCGGATATAGAGAATATAATGCAAGACTTAATTAATAAGAAAATAGCTGTTGTCACCGTGGGAACTGATTTGGAAGAGAGTAAGAAAGCCAAAGAGTTGTCTGATAAATATGATAATGTTTATTATACGATAGGAGTTCATCCCAACGATAATATGGATGCAGATTTTGTAGCTGAAGAATTTACGAAGTTACTAGGACCAAAATGTATCGCCATTGGTGAATGCGGTTTGGAATATTTTACTCTGGAAAAAGATTTAGAGAAAGGTAATATAGATAGTTTTACAAAAGAAAAAGAAAGGCAAGAAAACCTTTTTAAAAAACAAATTGAGTTCGCTTTAGAATACGATTTACCACTTATGATACATGGTAGACCAAGTAAAGAGGACGATGCTTATGATGACATTTTAAAAACTCTACAAGAATATATTGATAAAGGCAACAGTATAAGAGCTAACATGCATTTTTTTGCAGGGTCAAAGGATATTGCTAGGAAGTGTCTTAATCAGGGTTTTACTTTTTCATTCGGAGGAGTTTTGACACTTACTTCTGATTACGACGAAGTAATCAAATCCATACCTCTCGAACACATCCACGCTGAGACAGATGCTCCCTATGTTTCTCCCAAGAATATAGAAGGACAAAAAGTTAACAAAAGAAATAGCTCACAATATATCGATATAATAGTAAGCAAAATAGCAGAATTAAAAGGGGTAACAGTAGAAGAGTGTAAAGATATTTTGATTGATAATTTTATAAGATTTACAAAATAAATTCTACAAAATATACAATTGTAACTATTATTTTTCTGCTTGTAAAAGGTTCAGGAATTAAGACACCTTTCTATTGTAAATATCTACAAAATGTGTTATAATACCTAGGTTCTTTGTGATTACGTACACAAATATAATAATTGGTACAAAGTATTGCCTTTGCTTATGAATAGATATATGCAAAGAGAACAAAAAGAACCTCTGTAACAAGTCTAAGAGACAAGTGTTATGAAGTTCATAAAGGACATGACATATGAGTAATTCTAGAAACATTTCTCAATTATGCATTGTGTCCTTTATACAAAGACAAAAAAAGTCTTTTATAAAATAAGCTTATAATTATAAAAATAATCTAATCTAAAATAATATTAAAATTTATGGCAGATGCATTTGATCGTTCAAAACCACACGTAAATGTGGGAACAATTGGTCACGTAGACCATGGTAAAACAACTCTAACAGCAGGTATTCTAAATGTACTTCATTTACAAGACCCATCTATTAAAGTCAAAGCTATAGCTGATATAGACAAGGCTCCAGAAGAAAAAGCTCGTGGTATCACCATTTCTCTTTCTCATTCAGAGTATTCTACAGCTAATCGTCATTATGCACATATTGACGCTCCTGGACATGCTGATTACATCAAAAACATGATCACAGGTGCCGCTCAGATGGACGGTGCTATTTTGGTGGTAGCTGCTACAGATGGTCCAATGCCGCAGACTCGTGAGCATATCTTGCTTGCTAATCAAGTGGGTGTACCTAAGATGGTAGTTTTCTTAAACAAATGTGACATGGTTGATGATGAAGACATGATCATGCTTGTGGAAGAAGAGATTCGTGAATTATTAACTAAATACGGTTTTGTTGTTGTTAACACTCCAATCATTCGTGGTTCAGGTCTTAAGGCCTCAGAAGCTACTTCACTTGATGACCCTTGGGCTCAGAAAATTGTTGAGCTTATGAATGCTCTTGATACTTGGATTCCATTGCCTGAGCGTGATACAGCTAAACCTTTCTTGATGCCAGTAGAAGACATCTTCACTATTGAGGGAAGAGGTACTGTGGTAACAGGAAAGATTGAGCGTGGTATCGTAAAGATCAACGAAGAAATAGAAATCGTAGGTCTTAAAGACACTCAGAAAACAACTGTAACTGGTATTGAGATGTTCAACAAATCTCTTAATGAAGGACAGGCTGGAGATAATGCTGGTATCTTGGTTCGTGGTATTAAAAAAGATGATATCTTAAGAGGGCAAGTATTATGTAAACCTGGTTCAGTGAAACCTCATACTAACTTTGAGTGTGAAGTTTACATTCTTAAAAAAGAAGAAGGTGGACGTCATTCACCATTCTTCAATGGTTACAAACCTCAATTCTACGTACGTACAACTGACGTAACAGGTGATGTTACTCTTCCTGCAGGTACAGAAATGGTTATGCCTGGGGATACAGTTAAATTAACAGTTAAACTTATTGCTCCTATTGCTCTCGAAGAACAAACTAAATTTGCGATTCGTGAAGGTGGTAAGACAGTAGGTGCTGGTGTAGTAACTAAGATTATTGCTTAATCAAAAATCTTAAGTCGAAACTATACAAATAATTGCACATTAAAATTATTAACATGCCTAAAAAGCAAACAAAAAAAGGGTCTACAGAAAATAAAATTAGAATCAGAGTTCGCGCTTATGAAGCGAAAGTTCTTGATCAGTCTGTAAAATTAATAGTGGACACTGCAAAGAGATTAGAAGCCAATGTTATTGGCCCTGTACCTCTTCCTACAGAATTCACAAAATATACAGTACTTAGATCTACTTTTATCTACAAGAATGCGCGTGAGCAATTTGAAATGAGAGTTCACAAACGTCTTATCGAGATAGCCAATCCTGATCCTAAAGTTATAGAGGCTCTCACCAACCTATCACTTCCGTCTGGAGTTGATGTTGATGTAAAGATGGTATAAGAAAAGACCAAAAGGGTCTATTAAAACAATGAAAATTCAATTAGCAGAAAAGTCACATATGACTCAAGTATTTGACGCGGACGGTAACGTTCACGCTGTCACTGTACTTAGAGCACCAGGCGTGACTGTCACAGACATTCGTTCAAAAGAGCGTGACGGATACGAAGCTATCCAGGTAGCGATGGATGAACAAAAAGAATCTCGTGCGTCTAAAGCAGAACTCGGACATTTTGGAGGTAAAGCCTACAAAAATGTAAGAGAATTCAGAATAGGTGCTGGAGATTTACAAAAAGGCGCTGTTATCAAAGCTGATATATTTCAGTCCGGAGACATAGTTATGGTATCTGGATTGACAAAAGCCAAAGGTTTCCAAGGAGGTGTAAAACGTCATGGATTCAAAGGAGGCTGGGATCAGCATGGTCAAAAACACTCAGCTCGCGAAGTAGGATCAGTTGGTGCTACTTGGCCGCAACGTATACTTAAAGGTAAACGTATGGGTGGGCGTATGGGTGGAGATAGAGTAACTGTTAAGAATATTAAGATTTACTCAGTTGATACCGAAAAAGGAGAGATATTAGTAACAGGTGCAGTCCCTGGTCGTCGCGGCACTTTGATAGAAATTAGAACTGTAAAAGATTAATCCAAAAGATTAACCTACAAAAATATGAAAGTAACAGTATATAATCAAGACGGTAAAAAATCTTCAGATCTAGAGCTTAACGACTCAATCTGGAATACCACTTGGAATGGAGATCTTGTTCATCAAGTACTTCATTCTCAGATGTCTAATCAAAGAGCTAACACAGCCCACACCAAAGACCGTTCTGAGGTTAGAGGAGGCGGCAAGAAACCATGGGCTCAAAAGGGTACAGGTAGAGCTCGCCACGGATCAAGCAGATCTCCGATCTGGGTTGGTGGAGGTGTAGCGCATGGACCACGCACTGATCGTAATTACAAGGAGACTATTCCTCGTGTTATGAAAAACCGTGCTCTGTTCGCACTTCTATCTCAGAAGCTTCGTGACGGTAAACTTGTATTTGTTGATAACATTACAATCGAATCCGCAAAAACAAAAGACGCTAACAATATTATGGATTCACTTCAGAATATTGAAGGCTTCAAAACTATCAATTGGAAAAAACACAATAATGCTATGATTTTTACTTCAGAAAGTAATAGAAAAAATCTTTTAGCGTTTCGTAATCTTCCAAATGTTCGCATAGAAAATATGGATCAAATGAATCCTCTTACTATCGCTAACACTCGTTACATTGTGGTGATTACACCAGAAAAAGTAAATGAGTATTTATCAACTAAGGCCTAAGTAAATGTATATGAAAAAAGAAACAAAAGAAGTAAAAGGGCAAGTAAAAGAGAATATACAAATCATTAGACCACGTATCACTGAAAAGGCTTCACTTCAATCAGAGGTTAATGCTTATACATTCATTGTTGATAGAAATGCAACCAAGCTTTCTATTATCGCTGAGATAAAAGCTAAACACAAAGTGAGTCCAGTTAAAGTGAATATAACAAATCTTCCTAGGAAGACTGTTAATATTCGTGGCAAAATCGGAACAAAGGCCGGAATTAAAAAGGCTATAGTTTTTCTTAAAAAAGGAGATACTATTAAGCTGGCTTAATTTTCATACAGATATTAACTGAATAGAAAGTTATGAAAAAATATAATCCGACAACTCCCTCACAGAGAAAAAGAGTCTCTGTCTTATATAGAGGAGTTATAACTACCAATGAACCACATAAACCTCTTACTAAAGGTTTTAGACGCGGTTCCGGTCGTAATGCTTTCGGTCGCATTACAACTCGTCACAAAGGTGGTGGTCACAAAAGGTCTTATCGTGAGATAGATTGGATGTTTGACAAATTAAACATACCAGCTAAGATTCAGACAGTAGAATATGATCCAAACAGATCAGGTTTCATCTCTCTTATATCTTATGCTGATGGTGAGAAAAGATACATACTTCTTCCAGAAGGTGTAAAAGTTGGAGATAGCATAGTTACATCAGAAAAAGCAGATCTAAAAACTGGTAATCGCATGGCTCTTAAGAATATCCCAGTGGGTACATACGTGTACAATATTGAGATAAGACCAAATGGAGGTGCTAAACTTGTTAGATCAGCCGGTAATCATGCTGAAGTTGTGGCTCATGATGGAGGTTTTACTTCCCTCAAGCTTCCTTCAACTGAGATTAGAAAGATTGTAGATACAGCTTTTGCTAGTATCGGTAATGTATCTAATCAAGATTATCATCTTGTAAATATTGGTAAAGCCGGCCGCAATAGATGGCTTGGTGTAAGACCAACAACACGTGGAAGCGTGATGAACCCAGTAGACCATCCATATGGTGGAGGTGAAGGTCGTCAAAGACGTGGTACAAAACGTCCTAAGACTAAATGGGGTAAAGTTACAGGAGGTCGCAAGACTCGTACTTCTAAAAAATATTCTAATGTACATATAGTAGCAAGAAGGTCGAACGGAGTACGTAATAAAGAGTCTAAATTATAAAGTATATGAGTAGATCATCAATTAAAGGTCCATACGTGGACGAAAGAGTACTTAAAAAAGTTTTAGGTAAAAAACCTGAAGACATAGCAGCTCCTATTAAGATATGGGCTCGTGGATGTGATATTTCACCAGAAATGATTGGATTCACTTTCGGAGTACATAATGGTAAGACACATACTGAAGTATTCGTTACTGAAGATATGGTCGGACATAAGTTTGGAGAATTTTCGCCTACTCGCAAATTCCTTCGTCATGGAGGTAAGATGCAAAAAGAGATAGATGCGAAGAAAAAACAATCTGAGATCGACGCAGCCAAAGCCGCTAAGACAACTGGTGATGCTAAGAAAAAATAATATTGAACTAAATTAAAATATATGAAAGCAGTATTAAAAAATTACAGACAATCACCTCGTAAAGTTCGTCTTATAGCAGACTTGATTAAAGGTAAAAGAGTAGACGTTGCCATGCAACAGCTAGATCTTTTTATCAAAAGAGGCTCATTGCCTATGAAAAAATTATTAGCACAAGCTGTAGCCAATAGTGGTAAAGAAGCTTCTTCTTTGGTTGTAAAAAATGCAACTGTAGATAAAGGTCTTGTCATGAAAAGATATATGCCACGTGCTTTTGGTCGAGCATCTCAAATATTAAAGAGATCATCTCATATAGCTATAGAGCTGAGTGAGGCTAAAACTACTAAAAAATAATTATTTAGATCGGAA
>JAUPVO010000033.1 GCA_030916975.1 Patescibacteria group bacterium | reverse complement strand
TTACTAACCACTTTTTTAGAAGTGGGTTTTTTGATATTAACTTTTTTGACTGTTTTCTTAGAACTGGCTTTTGTAACTTTTGCTGTCTTTATAGTACTTTTGTTAGCTACTTTTTTAGTTGTCTTAACTTTTGTTTTAGATGCAGTTTTGGCTGCAGTTTTTTTGTTATTCAATTGTGTTTTTTTGTTGGCAGAGGTTTTAACTGCTTTTGATACAACTTTCTTAGCCATAGAGTTTATATAATAACATTATTTTTATAATTCTTCAAGTTGATTTGTTAACAATATTATGCTTTCTTGTAATTTTTGCATGTCTCTACTTTTATTATACTGATTTTTTATGTTATTTATTTCAACTATTTTCTTAATCCTCTCTTCTTCACCATAATTATCGTTTGATTTTACTTGAGAATAAAGATTATCCAGAATATATAATAAATAACTATTAAAAGTCTCATTATAATACTCTTGGTTTAGGGCATCTTTATTCTCTAGTTCCAAAACCTTCTTATTATATATTTCTTCTGGTAGTTCAGTAGAAGATAAACCATATATACTATTTATGTCTTTGTTTAGCTCTTTGGATAATACGTACAATTCATATATGAGGTTTTCTTTTTTACTGATCTGGTTCTTTGAGGTATTATCTACTTCAATTTGTTTCAAATCAAAGTCATCATTTCTGACAACTTTAGAAAGTTCATCTTTTATAGACTCTCTATCTATGCTCGTTAATCTAGCAAAATCATTAATATTAAAATCTCTCTCTATTGGAGACTGTATAGCTTTTAGATAAGGTGTTACTTGTGTTTTAATATAGTTTAGCTTTTGATCTTGAGTAAGAGTATTTATTTTCTCAGCATAGCCTTCAATCAATGACTTACTTTTTTGTAATACAGCAACCAGCTGATCCCTATTATTTAAAGCCATATCGGCTATATCTTTTTCTTTTAATTCTACTGAATATACTCTCATTCCTCCGTAAGCACACATAATAGCCGCTTTATCTGCCGCCTTCTGTCCGGCCACATCATTATCAAAAGCCAACACAACATTGTCTGCCAGTCTATTAATTATCTTAACTTGATCTTCTGTAAAAGCTGTTCCGGATACCGCTATTATATTTTTTATTCCAGATTGATAGGCCATAATAACATCCATCTGTCCTTCACATAATATAACCTCCCTACTCTCAGCTATATACCTCTTAGCTTTGTCATAGTTAAAAAGAATTTTGGACTTATGATAAAGCTTGGTCTCAGGAGTGTTTACATATTTACCTGTCTTACCGTCATCATATACTGGAAGCACTCTACCAGTAAAACCAACAACTACTCCACTAATATTTTTAATTGGAAACATTATTCTCCCTCTAAATCTATCATAATATTTCCCGTCGTCTGTTTTTATTATAAGTCCACTGTCAACTATATCTTCTAGTGAATAACCTTTAGATGACAAGTGGATAAAAAGAGTTCTCCAGTCGTTTTTGACATATCCTATTTCAAACTCACTAATAGTATTATCAATTAGTCCTCTGTCATGTAAATACTTTTTAGCCTCCAAACTCTCCTTTAAGTTAATCTGATAAAATAAAGAAGCCTCTCTTAATATATCAATTAATTTGTTGTCTACATTATCTTTATTATACTCTAGTGATACTCCTGCCCGCTCAGCCAATATTTTTAATGCTTCTTTGAATTCTATATGTTCAATACTTTCTAAGAACTTAAATATATCTCCTCCTACTCCACAACCAAAACAATGATAAGTATTCCTGGTTGGAGAAATATAAAAGCTAGGAGTTTTCTCATTATGAAATGGACATCTAGCTTTGTATTGTTTGCCACTCTTTTCTAGTCTTACATATTGTGACACAACATCTACTATACTTATTTTATTTTTAATTTCCTCAATTGAAGACATAGAGATTTTTGTATATTATATCACAATAAGGTTTTGGAGATAAAATAGTAAAATACCAGCTCCCTATTCTAGAACTACTGTATATTAGGGATAAAAGAAGAAAAGATAATTACAAAAAGAAAACACTCTCTTACGAAAGTGTTTTCTGTTGATTAGAAAAACGATATTTAGATGATGTATTTTCTATTGACTCAAAGAAGAACTCGCCACAGAACCACCATCCCCCTCTACTGAGCTACTAGTACTAGAAGATGTTTCTGATGAAGTAGTGTTAGTAGTAGATGTTTCTGTAGTGGTGGAAGTTGTTTCTGATGGGGTTTCGGTAGTGTTAGATTGTGTTTGTTCTGTGGACGAAGAGATAGTTGCTTCTGTGGTTGTGGATGTGTTTGAGTTTGAGTTTGAGTTTGAGTTTGAAGTAGTAGTAGAAGGATTAGAGTTAATATTTTGATTTGGAGAAGGAGATGATGAAGGGTTTAAGTTTTTTGGTATAATTGTCACATTATCTCCTCCGATTTTCTTCAACTGGTCCTTAGTAACACAAATTTTCTCTATATCATCTTCTAAACACAACTCCCTCCCCACTATCCTCCCCTCCTCATTAATAGACCAGGAACCGTTAGAG
>JAUPVO010000032.1 GCA_030916975.1 Patescibacteria group bacterium | reverse complement strand
CTTCAAAAATTTTTGAATATATACAAGGGCGACTTTTAAAGTAAACCGTCGCGGTACCACCTTGATTTATAACTTAATTATTCAGAGTTCTACTTGAGCTTGAAACTTTTATCTAGCAGACAAAGACTCAAATTCTTTCTTCTCCATACTCCCCGCTGATTAGACGGATCAAGATATTTATACTAATATAATAACACAAAAACCTAACTGGACAAAACCCAGAAACCGACTTGTATCTGGGACAAACTACATCTTCTCTGGAGCGTAAATCCCTAGAATATTTAATCCAGAACTCAAAATACTTTTTACCTTATAAGCTAAATATTCATTCTGCTCATTATCTGCAATCCTGTTCTCTGCATACCAGCTATTAGAACTTCTAGCAAGTTCGATTAAATAAGTAACTAGCTTCTGTGGGGATTTATTCTCAATGACCTCCAGCAGAATATCTTCGTATTTACACAAATCAAGAATTAATAATCTGTTCTGTTCATTTATATCAATAATGACTTTTTCCTTTTTAGATACAGAATTGAACCTGGCATAAGTATACTGCAAATACGGCCCAGAATCTCCCTCAATGCTTACAACCTTTTCCATATCAAACACAATATCACGTCCTATGGCCTGTTTCAAAACTGTGTACTTGATGGCTGCAATAGCGGATTTTTCTAACACAAAATCTTTTTCTTGTTGCTCAGAGATTTTACTGTTATCGAATTTGCCTAGAAGATTTTCCTTCACATTTTCTATTAATTGTTCAGCTGATATAACATTACCTTTCCTAGACCCCATCTTACCATCTGCGAACCTCATCATTCCGTGGCCAAAATGTAATAATTTATTTTTTAACTCTGGGTTTAATTTGTGTATAGCTTGATATAGAACCTTAAAATAATCATTTTGTTCATTCCCAGTAATAACTATACTTTGACTTATGTTTGGATAATATTTCAATTTTAATTCCATGTTTCCAAGATCTTTGGCCTCATAAGTTGGTAATCCGTTTCTATTAATGAAAACTCTGTTATGCAAACCTTCTTCCTCACCATTATAAATAACGGCTCCACCATCTCCTTCTTCGAAAACTTTTCTTCCTTTTGGTCTTGTATTGTCTACAACAGATACTGTTCCAATTGGAGCCGCCTCGCTCTCCATAATATACTTATCGAACTTGGTCCCGAGTAGCTTGTATAGGATTTCAAAATAATCCATACTCCATTTTTTACCAATATCATAGACCTCATTAACTTTGTCATCACTTCTCTCATAAATCTTCTGATTAATATCTGTAACTTGATAAATAACGCTACCAGATTTTACGGCAGCATCCTCATTTGCATCATTTTCTTCTCCATCAAAATCTTTATATCCTTCAGCATATCTCTCTCCAAGCCACTTCACTTTTTGCTTAAGATCAATAGTCTCATCTGACTTAAGCGTCAAAAACTTATTATAATTATCCTCTTTTAAAATAGCAAAAATGCTAATAGCAATATGTCTGCCTATGTCACCCTGATAATTAATCCTTTTAACTTTTGCTCCTGAAAATTCATAAATATTAGCAATAGCTTCACCTATAATATTGGTCATAAGATGCCCTATATGAAAAACTTTAAAAGGGTTTGGATCTGTATACTCAACCAAAACTTCTTTGTCCATCAAGCCATTAATATTTTTACTTTTAATATTATTATTTATATCTTCTGGATCAATATTCAAAATATTCAGAAGATATTCATCAGAAAAAGTAAAATTAATAAATCCTGGTCCGGCCACTTCCACAGAAGAAAAAGTTTTAATCACAGAATCTGCCTCACTATCATCTCTTTTATCTTCGTTTATGATTTTGTTTGCTATCTGTATGGCCAAGTCTATAGGATTTTTATTCTCTTTTTGAGCCAATACCATTGCAACATTAGAGGATACATGCCCAAAGTTGTAGCCCTCGATATACGAGACACTAAACTTAGTGTCCTGATCTACTGAGCTTTCTATGTATTGTCTAACTGCGTTTAGAAGCATAATATTAATATATTACAATTATTGTTTATTATTGTAATATTAACATATTTTTAATTTTTATAAAAAATAAAAAGGGCTCATGTGGTGGTCACTGAGCCCTAAAAAGAGGAGAACTATCCAATAAATCATTCCTCCAGATGATTTATTAAAATAATTCTAGCAGCATTTAAAAATTAATGCAAATAATATTAACATTGACTTATGCTAATATATATTATAATATGTAAAGTGGCGTTAACAAAAAAATGTAAAAACCTTACTTTTTTAAAATTTAGGAGTTAGTGACATGAATAATTTTCAGATCCATAATATCTCCCTTGTTGCGTTTTCTGTTTTTATGATTGTGATTGTGATTATGATAACAATATCAATCGTAAAATATAAGTTTGTTTTCCTGAACTTAGTATCAGCTATAGTAGCATCTTTCTTAATAATGATAATGTTACTACTCATATCTCTTCCACTCTTTGAGTCATTTGAGACGAATGACTCTGGTACTCCAAACCAAAACAAGTACTCTCCTCTACCTCCTTTAAAACAGCAAAAACCTAAGCTCGAAGCCTGAATTGGCCAAAAGCTTTAAACAAAATACAAGTCAAAACTTAATACCTGCTAAAAATAAAGTAGGTATTTTTTATTAGAATGTAATACTTAATTACATTATATTTATGTTATAATACTAAAAATACAAGCTTATTTTATATCCTTAATTTTATAATTAATTATGTCTGAACAAAAATATTATGTGGTGATTGGCATGGAGATACACGCTGAACTCAAAACCAAAAGTAAAATGTGGTGCTCTTGCCTCAACGATCCATTTAACTCTGAGCCAAATCAAAATGTTTGCCCTATTTGTTTGGCTGAGCCAGGTGCTTTACCAGTAGCTAATATAGAAGCTATAAAAAATGTAATAAAGGTTGGTCTGTCTACGAATAGTGAGATAGCCAATTTTACAGAGTTTGATAGAAAAAATTATTTTTACCCAGACATACCAAAAGGTTATCAAATCTCCCAATACAAATACCCAATAGTTAGCAAAGGAGAACTAGCTTCTGTACCACTTACTCGTATACACCTTGAAGAAGATACGGCTAAAAGCGATCATGCTAAGGGAGAATATACCTTAATTGATTTTAACCGTGCTGGAGTTCCATTAATGGAGCTAGTTACAGAGCCTGTAATATATAATTCAAAAGAAGAAGCTGGCAAAACTTCATCTAACTTTGGTAAAGCTTTACAAAGACTTCTTAGGACACTAGATGTTTCTGATGCTGACATGGAAAAAGGTCAGATGAGATTAGAAGCTAACATCTCAGTAACTACAGACCCTGCAAAATTTGGTACAAAATGTGAAGTTAAAAACCTTAATTCTTTTAACTCTGTAGAAAAAGCTATAATCTATGAAGTTGATAGGCATATAGAACTGATAGAAAAAGGAGAAAAAGTTATACAAGAAACTAGAGGCTGGGATGAGAATAAATTAGAAACATTCTCTCAACGCAAAAAAGAAAATGCTCATGATTATCGATATTTCCCCGATCCAGATCTTCCTAAGATGTATCTACACAAAATTGTAGACCTAGACAAAATAAAAGAAGAATTACCAATGTTGCCAGAGATAAAAAAGGCCGCCCTAGAAAAAATTGAATTACAACCAAAGCAAATAGAACAACTTCTCGATGACAATAACTTAGCTAGCTATTATTTTGAAGCTAGTAAGGGTATGGACATCTCTAATCAAAAACTACTTGCCAACTATCTTCTTACAGATGCTGTTGGTGTTATATCCAAGTCAGATAACACTTTAAAATTACCTTCTGCTACAACTTTTGCAAAAATCATAAACATGATAAGTGAAGGAACTCTTTCGTCACGCGGCGCCAAAGACTTAATTACTGATATCTTATCTGAAGATACAGACCCAGAAACAAGAGCGAAGGAATTAAACTTAATCCAGAACCAAGATCCTACAATGATGAAGAAAATTGTTGAGAAAGTTATATCAGAAAACCAAGATCAATGGTCTTCTTACAAAAATGGAGAAATTAAACTGGAAATGTTCTTCGTGGGTAAATGCATGAAAGAAGCTGCAGGTAACGGTAACCCAAAAATATTTATAGATATAATTAAGTCTTTATAATTCATCAAAGTTCTGTATATCTTTTCTATATTTAATAAGACAATACACACCAAATAAACAAGTTATTACAAGAACAAGTATTTTGTATTTAACCCACATAAAAGGTGGGAAACTTCTTCTTACATACTCATTAAAAATAGCAAATAATATTAAGAGTGGCCCCCACATATATGAAAGCTTAACCCATATAGCATGCTTAAGCTCGAAGATATGTCCAAAAAATCTTTTGATAATTGGAGAATTAAATAAAGCAGTAACAATAATTACAGAACCTAGGATTAGATCGTAGAAAGTGTCGCGCATCTGAACAAAAGCTGGGTTTTTGAAAAATAGTGTTAATCCTCCAAAAAGTGTAGTCTCTAAACTTATAAAAAGCGCAATATAAGGTAGCCTTTTTTCTTTATGAAAAGAATAAAAAGTGAATAATATAGTAGCAATTATCATAACAAAAGTTGCTATGAAGAAATTGTGTCTTACGCCTTCGAAAGTTATAATAAAAAGAAATATAGGTATGAACTCTAGCAAGGATTTCAAAATGGCTGTCAGGTAATGTGTAAATGTTTTGCTTTGCATATAAAATGTATAGTATAATATAACATGTAACCTTTAAAAATTAAAAGAATAAGAAAATATGAATAAAGAAATCAAAAAAAATTCAAATGCTATAGCCATAATCCTAGGATCGATTATTATAGCTGCTAGCATTGTATTTGGCCTTAAAACATATAATGGGTCGTCATCAGCGAACAGTGGTTTTGTAGACCCAGACTCAATATACAGCGGAACGACTTTTCGTCCGGAAGAATACCTTTATGGCAAAGGAGATAAAAAGGTAGTATTAGTAGAATTCTCTGATTTAGAATGTCCGTTTTGTAAACAATTGCACAATCAAACTATGCCAGAAATTTACAAAAATTACTCAGACAAGTTAGATATAGTATTCAAACACTTCCCTCTTCCTTTCCACACCAAAGCCCCAGCTGAAGCGGTAGCAACTATGTGTGCCAGAGATCAAGGTGGCCAAGAAGCTTACAGGAATTTTATAGAAGAAATATACAGAGTAACAGAAGGTAATGACACATTAGATCCAGCAAAATTACCAGAAATAGCAAAAAATCTTAACTTAGATGTTAATAAGTTCAACGAATGTATTGTTAACGCTAGCAGTACCCAAGAAAAAATGAATCAAATAGCAGTAGATATACAAGATGGAACATCTGCTAATATATCAGGTACTCCCGGGACTTTAGTTTTGATCAAAACTGACGGCGAATACAGAATATTCACAACCGTAGAAGGAGCTAGAGACTATAGTTACTTCTCTCGAATAATAGATCAGGCTTTAAAACAAAAATAATCTTAAAAAGATAAACATGAATAAAAACTCATTAATTATTAATGAGTTTTTATTATTCTGGATTATCTATTTTGTATATTCTTGAATCGTGTCTACCTCCCGCAAAATCAGTATCAAAAAACAAATTAACAGCTCTTTTAATATCATTCCAATTCAAAAATCTAGCACCAAAACTAATAGCATTGGCATTATTATGTTCTCTGCCAAGTTCAATAATATCCAGATTATTATTGTAATAAGTAATACATCTAACCTCTCTATGTCTATTCATGACAATAGCTTCACCCTGTCCAGATCCTCCTATAACAAACCCTACGGAGAAACTTCCGCTCGTAATATCGCGAGATAAAGAAGAAGCTGCAATATGAATATAATCTGGATAATCATCTTTTTCATCTTTATGATAAGCGCCGCAGTCTATAACATCAAAATTACCAAAACCTTCTAAATAGTCTTTTAGCTTTTCTTTATACTCAAACCCAGCATGATCTGCTGCTAAATATATTTTAACTTTCATCTTATTCCTTATGCTAACTTACTAGCAACTCTCTGTGCATGCATTATAAGGGTTTTAGTGTAACCCATTTCATTATCATACCAACCAAGAACTTTAACAAGATTGCCGTCAACCACTCTGGTCATTTTAAGGTCTGCAATACTGGCATAGTCTGAATTCTGTATATCTGAACTTACTAATTCCTCATTAGTAACAGCAAATATATCTTGCCATCTCTTTTCCTGAGAAGCCTTTGTTAATATCTCGTTAACCTCTTTTGCATTTGTATTTCTCTTGCTGATAAAAGTTATATCCACTATAGAACCAGCTGGAACTGGCACACGCATAGAGATGCCGTCAAACTTATTCTCAAGATCCGTAAAAGCTTTGGTAACTGCTATAGCAGCTCCAGTAGAACTGGGAACTATATTCTGAGCTGCTGCCCTACCTTCACGATAGTCTTTTTTGTTCGGGCCATCTACTATTGACTGAGAAGCTGTATAAGCGTGAACTGTATTGAGCATGGCTTTCTCTATGCCAATAGTCTCATCCAAAATAGCAATCAAAGGAGAAGAAGCATTGGTTGTACAAGAAGCATTGGAAGATATATCACAAGTGCTTAATTTATCTTCATTGATACCCATTAATACCGTTTCTCCGAGTATGCTTTTATCATCTCCATCTTTGGCCGGAGCGGAGATTATAACGTGTTTTGACCCTGCGTCTAAGTGGACTTTAGCTTTATCATAAGCGGTAAACAAACCAGTACTTTCTATTACTATATCTATTTTCAAATCTTCCCACGGCAAAAGAGATGGGTCTCTTTGTTGTACAAATCTAACTTTTATATCTTTTTTCTTACCTTTTAAATTCTTAATAATTAAATACTTTACCCCATTCTCTAGCACCTTTCCGTCTTTATCTAACTCCTCTTCTATCTCAACATCAAAATCGCTTTTTTTATAAACTGTATCATATTTCAAAAGATAAGCCATGTTGTGTATATCTCCCAAATCATTAACAACAACAACTTCTAAACCGTCAACCATCAAAGACTTTTTAAAGAAAGCTCTCCCTATACGACCAAAACCATTAATTGCTATTTTGGCTTTTTTTTGTTTCTTATCTCCAAATAAAATCTCGCTTGTTTTAATATTATCAATAACATTTTTCATATCTATATTATAACAGATAGAAAAATATTTTATATACTTTTATACACTACCAAAGATATTATTGCGAACAAAAATGAAGCTAAAAGAGAATATTCTGACACTAATAGATACGAACTCTCTGGCCAGATAGCATACAGAATCAAAAATCCAATAGCCACGCATTGCAGGAACATTTTTATTTTTCCAGACCAATTGGCTTGGATATTATGAGGAATATTCTTAGCTTTGTTTCTTTTGTTTTCAATAAATGAAAGTAAAATTAACAAAGATTCTATTACAATTAAAATGAGTGCAAACAAAGGATTTAAAAATTTAACTATAAGTATAATTCCTGTACTACCTATCAAAATCTTATCTGCTATTGGATCAAAAAGCTTACCCCACTCTGTGATTTGATTCCTGGTTCTTGCCATTGCGCCGTCTAAGGCATCAGTAAATGCGGCAATAACAAAAAGTATTAAAGAAGTTTCATAATTCTGTATCACCAGGAAATACAAAATAAAAGGAATCATAAAAAGTCTCACCATGGTTACATGGTTGGGAGTGAAAGTTTTTGGTATAAACCCAAAAAACATCATGATAATTTTATCTTTGACTAAAGTGAAGCCATCATACTTTTGAAAATTTTGTTCGCGAGTGTTAGTCATAATTATATTAAATCATTTTACTATTGGCGGGTCCACGAGGATTCGAACCCCGGTCAAAGGTTTTGGAGACCTCTATTCTACCACTGAACTATAGACCCTTAAAATGCTAATACTATATTTAGCTTTAATATTATAACATAAAAAAGAATGACCATGAAGAGGTCATTCTTTTTATTTTATAATAATTAGAAATTATTATTTTTTGGCTTCTTTAAAAGTTACATGTTTACGTAATTTTGGGTCGTACTTTTTAAGTTCAATCTTACGTGTTACTTTCTTTTTGTTTTTTGTTGTATAAACAGTGGTTCCCGTTGCCTTGTTTATGATTTTGATTAATCTATCTTGTGACATATTTTTATTATTATGATTTTACAATCGATTAACGTTTTGACCAAGT
>JAUPVO010000003.1 GCA_030916975.1 Patescibacteria group bacterium | reverse complement strand
TATGATTTTGAAGGGACTTTCCTACATTGGGAATTAGTCAATGCATAAATATATGGAAATAAAGAAAAAAATAAGTATAGCCAATGATTTCTCTGATGCTCCAGGCGCTCGATATAGAGAAGATGGTGAATTCTCAGGTCAAGCTTTTTTAGAAGATATTCTTTTAGGTGCATTTGAAGAAGCTGTAACAAATGACTACAAAATCTTAATTGACTTGGATGGTGTTTGGGGTTACCCATCATCATTTATCTCTGGATCATTCGGTAAACTATCTTTGAGTAAGGGGGCCGATTTAGTTTTAAAACATATAGAATTTAAATCTGATGATAGTGCTACTCGACTTAATGAAATAATTCAGGAAATTAAAAACCCTAGAACTCATGATAAGAAATAGTATTAAAACTCTTCTATTGATAATTGGGGACCTTTTACTGATTATCTTAAATTTTCAACTCATAGGAGGATTAGGTGTTTTTAAAATTGATAATTCTATAAATACTCTCGATTTTATTTCTTTACTTGTTACTATCTGTATTGCTATTTTTGTGCCGTTTCTAATTAAAAAAGCGATAGATGATAATCGTGGTATTAAATCGCTTTTAATTGAAGAGGTAAAAAACTTAATCTGTCTGGTTGAAGAAAATCATAAAATTATATCTAATTTATACTCTCAAGGAACGACTATCGAAAATAAACACCGTGACAATGTGCGAGAAAACTTCTTTGATGCTGAATTAAAACTTGACTCTATTCGATCACAACTTGAAATTTCTTACCCACTGAAAGACGATTTTTCAAAGAAAATATTTGATCACGCAATAAAATACAAACAATTTTTAACAGATAGTAAGTTTATGATGTCTTCATATACTCAAGTCGATTATGATTTTTATAGAGAAGAGAAGAACGCATTTGCTACTTTTCAAAAATCTTTAGTAACACAAATACACGAGATACATAAGTTTTAACCTTACTTACTAAGGACCAAAAGATTATTTATATTATTGGTATGAAATCCAAGATCACTATATAAACCAGCCCAATCAAAGGTTCGAAATGCATCCCTCCAAGCGAGAGTGTCGACTTCAAAGTGGTGCTGATGAGTGCCACCCTTGAAGCACAGGCTTTGTCTGCTTTTTATAGTGGCGCACCTGTGATTGAGGTTCCTGGGCGTCTTTTCCCGGTCACCACTCGCTCGCCAGCGCAATATTTGGTGGATGATGTGGCGACGCTGGTTGCCGAAGGCCGCAACGTGCTCGTCTTCCAGCCGGGAAAGGCTGAGATTGAGGCTACGATTGCGGAGCTTCTGCGTCGTGATGTGTCGGCAGAAATACTGCCACTTCATGGTGAACTAACCGCTGCGGAGCAGAAGAAATGCTTCGCACATTACGGTCGGCAGAAGGTTGTTGTGTCAACGAACGTGGCGCAGACAAGCGTCACCATTGACGACATAGACGCTGTGGTGGATTCTGGCATGGAGCGACGAGTTGAGTTGATGAATGGTGTGGAAGGTCTTTACCTTCGCTCCATTTCAATGGCTGACTCAAAGCAACGTGCCGGACGTGCCGGGCGTACAAAGCCTGGTGTGTACATCGACCACTGCGGCACGCATGATCGACGCAACTTCCCAGTTGCTGAGATCGAACGTGTCCGCCTCGACCAGACAGTTCTGCGGCTCGCAATGGCTGGTTTTGATATGGAGAAGCTCCGCTTCTTCCATCAGCCGGATACCGCAGTTATTTACCAAGCTCGTGAGACCTTGGTAAAGCTTGGGTGTATGACGGCCGATGGTCGTGTCACCCAGATCGGTAAGCAGGTCTCACGTCTTCCGGTTAGCGTCCAATACGGACGTATGATCGTGGAGGCAATAAGACTTGGTGTTATGTCTGATGTGGTGCTAGCGGCGGCTATCCTTGAAAATGGCGAAATCAATACTCGTAAAGATAAGGACGGCTTCCCAAGTACTGTATGGCGCAACCATATAGGTGCCGAACAACGCCAAAGCGATGTGCTTGCTCAAATGCAGCTCTACCGAGCTGCTGAGCAGATGCATCCTGAAGAGCGCTTCGATGAAGGAATTCATCCGAAAGCCTTCCGGCGAGTGAAAGATTTGTGCAAGCAGATCGGAAGCTCCTTGGAAAGCCGAGGTGTCAAAATGACTTCTACTGGTCGTTGTGAGGATATTGTCCTTGCGATCTGTGCTGGTATGGTAGATCACCTCTACACTATCAACTACGGGTCACTGACTAACGGTCAGTATCGTGAGAGAAATCGTGAGTCAGTGGTGATGTTGCCTTCGGCTGGTTTTGCGGTCGGACTTCCATTCGACCTTGAGATCAAAACACGTCGCGGCTCAATGGTGCTCTCACTAGTGCGGATGCTTACCTTGGTTACGTCTGATCAGCTTATGAAGGTGGCCCCACAGCTGGTCGAGGAAAAGAAGGGTCTTAACCCTCGCCTCGACGCCGATGGTAAGGTGGTCTCGACCACGGAAACGTGGTTCAATGGGCATAAAGTCACGGAAGTGACAGTGTATGATGATCGTCACCCTGAAGCGAATGCCCTCCTTACGGAGTATGTTTATAGTAACTTCCAATATCCCTCGCGTGAGCGTATGGATATAACCGAAGAGATGCAAGTCCCTGATGTGGTGGAAGTAGTGGTTGGTACGCACCCACGGACTGGTGAGCAGTTGTTGGCTTATGGTTATTATCAGAAAGAATACTGGGATCAATTGGCTGGCAAGTGGACTCGTGACCGTGAGGAAGCTGAGCGCGTGAATGCTGAGACAATCAGTCAGGTGCAAACTGTGATTGAGCGTCAAAAGCAGGAGCGTGCAGCAGCTGAAGTTGAGAAGGTTCGCCGCGAAGCTGAAGTCAAATCTCAAATCGAGGTAGAAGCCGAGCGGACTTGCCAGGAAGACTTCCAAATTGCACTTGAAAATGCAGAGTGGAAAGTCGATGTAGCCAAGTCTGAAAGTAATCGGTATCACGGAGACGGGGTGCTGATTGCCAAGGATGGAAGCATCATCGAGCCTGATGGGGAGCTGCGTAACAAAGGTTCTGCTTTTGTCTCGCGTTGCTACATCAGTGTTCCTGATGGTGTACTTGCTATTTCATGGTCTTGGGATAATCGCAATTCCTCGGTACAGTGTGCTGAGTTCACAATTGCTTTTGAGCTTGAGTCAGTGAGCGAAGCTCAAATTGCTGCGATGGCTAAAATCGAAAAAGAGAAAGGTTTGTGCCCACAAGCACTGGCTAAACTCTTTCAGAAAAAGGTCAAGCAACAGAGCTTTATTGCAACACAATCTTCGGGAGGTGTTAGCAAAGCAAGTCTTAGCGCTCTCCGCGCTAAGTTTGGAAGGTAATAGTTCTTTCTGTTGTGGATAATATCTGCAACTAAGCCCCCCCAATACCGAGCGTCGTGATGACAGTCGGTGGGGGCTTTTTTTTTGGAGAATAGTTTATATATGATATTGCTAGCCTCATGTATTTCACTTTTATACATTTATACATCTGAATTTTAATACATCCTTGACTTTTAAGAAGACACGCTAATCAAAATGTGACAAAGACACACATTTTTAGAAAATAAATATTGTAATTATTTTTGCAGTAAGGTATACTTTTATTAGTTTTAAATATATTATAAATAATTTTAAATAATACAAGTAATATGATAAATAATAATGAAAAGGTTCCTGCTTCTGGAGAAATGGTTCCAGGATTGGAAACTAGATGGATTACCGAAGAAGATCTTACTCCAGAGGAGCGGAAAAGATTTGAAGAAGCATTTAACAGGTCTTCCTCTAAAGGGTCTGAAGGAATATTTTTTAAGCCTAGTTCAGGTACTAATTTGGATATAGAAGGAGACTCTGGATCTGTAGAAGGCCTGGAAGTGACAGAAGGCATTAGCCCAGAAGCATTTCAAGAGCATTTTTCAGAAATTACTAACAAGATGGCAAGAGGCATTTAGTTTATCATTGATATTTTTTGTCTAAAATGTTATTATATTTTTTATGGAAAAGCGAATTTTAAAACCACTCATCGATCTAATAAGAAGTACAGATATGACTTTTAATGAAGTTAGAGCTTTTGAGATTGGTATAGCTAATCTTAATATGGAAGAACAAATTGAATTGTATAGATACCTGAACTATGATAAGTCTCTGATCTACCCTACTTATGTTAATTATATGGCCAAAAGAAGAGCTTTGGAAACAGGAGAAGGATGGGAAGAAGCTGTTGATAGCGAATTAAAGTTTTTGGAGAGCTATATAGAGGGTAAAAGAGTGGGAGATGAAGTCAAGTAATTTAAAGTAAAGAGTTCCAAAAGGATAATAAGAATAATTAAGTAAAAAAAGAAGCCAGGAGACAAAGTCTCGCTGGCTTTTAAGACGCTTGGCAACTGCGGTGACAAGCTTATTCTATTGTACTATTTTTATGAAAGTAAGTCAATAGGAGAAGCGTAACTATATAAAAAGAAACCCGGGCCATTGGCACGGGTTTTTAGCACTTAACAATTGAAAATGGTTAGATTTTAATCACGCCCATTTACAATTAAGGCTATGGAGTAGAGTGACGGCTCGCGTCGGAGCCCTTGCTATCAAATTATCCAGTTTTTTTCGTGTCGGGCAATCGGAACCAAGGGGACGATGTTTATTGTCATCGCTCTTTTTATTCACAACCTCAACCTCTTTTTTGTCAGTGTCAGCAGTTGTCATTTAGTTTCCTTATTTTGATTATCAGTATTACCTTGAGGGCGCCAGTTACAGCATTCCTTTATCTGTTGGCTAGTTATTACTGGAGCAGGCTGTCGATAGTAAGCAAACACCTGCGGTTGATTAAAACTAGCTGGCAAATTTGCTCGGTGCTGAGCAAATTGATCAGGTGTCATTCTGGTGACATGAAAAGTCATAATTTGACCCCCCACACCTCTTCAAGAACACCAAAGCTTTCATTCCCCAAATATATCGAATGCTCATCAACATTGGGTTGGTATTTTTTTTCAAACGATAGCATTCCTAATATTTTCAAAAATATCCTTAACATCGGAAAGTCTCCAAAGAACTCTTGTTTTGTTTCCACAATGAACTTTGGCAAGGTTTTGTTTGTTCAAAGCAAAAACTTGTCAAATTAGACAAAGTGAAGTTATTATTATATAATATTTTAAATGAAAAAGCAAGACCTAGCTAAAGCCAAGCTTCCAGACTCTCCGGGGGTGTATTTTTTTAGAGATTATGCAGAAAACATATTATATATAGGTAAAGCTACTAGTCTGCGAGATAGAGTGGCTAGCTATTTTGCAAAAGATTTGCAGACAACTAGAGGAGGTAAGATAGTCAACATGGTTATAGTTGCAGATCATGTTACTTATGAAGTTACTGGGTCTGTGATGGAGGCTCTTCTACTTGAGAATTATCTTATCAAAAAGCATCAGCCTATTTTCAATACCAAAGAAAAAGATAATAAGAGTTATTCTTGTATTGTCATAACTAAGGAAGATTTCCCCAGAGTTCTGATTATGAGAGTTAGAGATTATGAGAAAAGAATAGCTTCGAAAGATTTTAAGGTTGATAAAGTCTATGGTCCTTTTACTTCCTCTGCTGCGATTAGAGATGTGATGAAGATTATAAGAAAGATTTTCTCTTATAGAGATAAATGTGAAGTTAATCAAGGTAAGCTTTGCTTCAATGCCCAGATAGGATTGTGTCCTGGGATTTGCAGTGGACTTATAAGTAAAGAGGAATATAAGAAAACGATTAAAGCTATAAAAAATCTTTTTGAGGGTAAAGGACAAAGCCTGAAATCTTCTCTTTTAAAAGACATGAACAGTTATTCAAAAAGACAAGAGTTTGAAAAAGCTATGAAAATAAGGAATATACTCTGGTCTTTGAATCATATAAGAGATGTATCTCTGATTAAGAATGAAGACATAATAGAATGGAAAGATAAAGACTTTAGAATAGAAGCTTATGATGTTGCGCATATAAGCGGTAGCAGTAGAGTGGGAGTCATGACAGTTGTCGAAGGGGGTGTGAAGAATACAGATGAGTATAGGAAATTTAAATTAAAAGAAAATATTAATGATGACTATGCAGGTATATATGAACTTCTCAAAAGAAGATTTACTCACAAAGAGTGGAGAATGCCTGACCTTATAGTCTTCGATGGAGGTATCGGACAGAAGAATGTGGGAGATAAAGTTCTGGCAAGTATGAATGTACTTATACCAACCTGTAGCGTAGTAAAAGACAATAAACACAAACCAAAAGACATTATTTCAAGTTATCCACAAATAGAAAAGTATAAGAAATACATAATATTGGCAAATCAAGAAGCTCACAGGTTTGCTATTAGTTATCATAAACAAAAGCGAGAGAAGGGATTTTTGAAATAGATAGAAATTTACTATTTACTTATTTAGAATTTATTGTTTAATTTATTTGATTTGCTATTTACAATTTGAAAAGGACATTGTGCAATTGTTTGATTTTTACTATATCATTACTTTATATAAAGTAATGATATTAGGACTTTCGTTATTGAATAGTTAGTGAAGAATTAAAGAATTAGTTGGCATTTATTAAAATAACAAATAAGTAATTTTTAAAAATATGAATAAAATTTCCTCTATTAAAAAGAGAAATGGAGAGATAACCTCATTTGAACTATCCAAGATAGAAAGTGCTATTAAGAAAGCCTTCCTTAAGATTACAGGAGAAGAACATGAGAATATTGCTACACATATCAGTGAGTTAGTTCTAAAAGAGTTAGAGCTAGAATACATGGTAAAAGGCGAAGATTATGTTACTAGTGTTGAACATGTTCAAGACTTGGTAGAGAAGCATATCATGGCGGCTGGATTCTATAATGTAGCCAAAGAGTATATTATCTATCGCTATGAACATACCAAATTACGCGAAGAAGTCAAAAAAGAAAATGCAGAATTAGCTGAAGAAGGAGGAATATCAGTTATAAAGCGTGACGGTAGAAAAGAAAAGTTTAATGTCAAAAAAATAGAAAAATTACTTGATGTAGTTGCTTCAGATTACATAAATATTATCGGCGCAGATACTTTCAAAACTCAAAAATTAGAAATCCTAGAACAGATTAAGCTAGAAGTTTTCGACGGCATGAAAACCAAAGATGTGTATAAGATATTTATTATGAATCTTAGAGTTATGATTGAGAGTGACCCGGCTTATTCTAAGGTCGCTGCAAAGTTAGTTCTATATAGACTTTATGATGAAGTTCTGGGAGGAGATAAAGACTATAAGAATATAGATCAGAAAATTCAAAGCCATTTTCCAAAATACATAAAAGATATGGTAACTAGTGGTAAGTTCGATGAGAGAATGTCTGATTTCGATCTGGAAGAGTTGTCAAAATATCTTGTTAATGATAGAGATAGCTTATTTGAATATATGGGTATAGAGATATTAATATCAAGATACCTCTTATCTGACATGTTCTCCAATGCAAATATAGAAACTCCTCAAATGTTCTGGATGCGTATAGCTATGGGCACAGCTCTTAATGAACCAAAGGATAAAAAAATGGAAACAGTGAAGAATTTTTACGATATTATGTCCAAGTTCTATTACACTCCTGGAGGAAGAACACTGTATCAGTCTGGTACCAAAAAAGCTCAAGTGTCTAACTGTTTTGTGAATGAAGTTCAGGATGATTTACGGGAGATATTTAGAACTTATAGTGATAATGCGCAATTACTCAAATGGTCAGGAGGAGTTGGTACTAGTTGGACCAAGGTGCGTGCTACAGGAGCACTTGTAAAGAGTGTAGAAATAACTTCACAAGGAGTAATACCTTATCTTAAGATAGCCAATGATATTAATGTATGTGTTATGCGTAGTGGCAAGAGAAGAGCGGCAGCTGTGGTGTATCTTGAAAGCTGGCATATTGATATAGAAGACTTCTTAGAGGCTCGTAAGAATACAGGTGATGAGAGAAGAAGACTTCATGATATTGACACAGCTAATTGGATACCTGATCTTTTTATGAAGAGAGTGAGACAAGATTCTGATTGGACCATGTTTTCTCCAGATGAAGTTCCTGAGCTCAATGACATATACGGAAAAGAGTTTGAAGCTAAATATGCTGAATATGAAGCGAAAGCAGACAGAGGAGAGGTTAGAGTCTGGAAAAGGATTAAGGCCAAAGACTTATGGAAGAAAATGCTTGTGATGTTGTTCGAGACTGGACATCCTTGGATCACATTCAAAGACCCTTCTAATATAAGAAACCCACAAGATCATGTTGGTGTTATACATTCTTCTAATCTATGTACCGAGATAATGCTGAACACATCCAAAGATGAGACAGCAGTGTGTACGCTCGGCTCTATTAACGTAGAGAAATTCATAACAGAAGATAAAAAGATAGACGATAAAACCTTAGAAGAAGTGGTTAGTAGTTCTATTAGAATGTTAGATAATATTATAGATATAAATTATTATCCTACAGAAGATTCGGCTCGTAGCAACAAAAGACATAGGCCAGTAGGGCTAGGTCTTAGAGGTTATCATGACGCTCTTTATAAGATGGATATACTTTTCGATAGTGAGAAGGCGGTGGAGTTTTCTGATATCTTTATGGAGAAAATGTCTTATTATGCTATCAATGCTTCAGCACTCCTAGCCAAAGAAAAAGGAGCTTATGAGACATTTAAAGGTTCCAAATGGGATAGAAATATATTCCCTATAGACACTTTAAAACTTTTGGAAGAAGAACGCGGAGAACCAGTAAATGTAGACAGAGAGTCAAGAATGGACTGGACTAGCGTTAGGGATAATGTCAAAAAATATGGAATGCGTAATTCTAATACGATGGCTATCGCACCTACAGCTTCTACTGCTAATCTAGTGGGATGTATACCAACTATTGAGCCGATTTATAAGAATATATATGTAAAATCTAACAAAGAAGGAGAATTTACTGTAGTTAATAAATACTTAGTTCAAGATCTTAAAAACTTGGGTTTGTGGAGCAAGGATATGTTGACTATGATCAAGTTCCATTCTGGTTCTATACAAAAGATATTTGAGATACCATCTGAGGTTAGAGATAAATATAAAGAAGTTTTCGATATAGATCAGAGATGGTTACTTCAAGCAGCAGCAGTTAGAAGTAAATGGATAGATCAGTCTCAGTCTATTAATATGTTCTTCAAGGGTGCTAGCGGAAAAGATTTGAATGATCTGTACATGTATGCTTGGGAGCTCGGGCTTAAGACTACTTACTATCTAAGAACTCTAGGGGCTTCTCAAGTAGAGAAATCCACAGTTCAAGTAGCTGGAGCAACTACTCATAACCAAAGAAGCTCAAGTAGTACAAATAATATGAACGAGAAGATTTCTCCTGCAACAACAATTGCAGAAGAAGTTGTCGTTGTTAATATACCAGCAGCTTCAGCTACAGTTGTAAACAATGAGATAGTTAATACTAACAATGTTGCATCTTCCCTAAAAGTTAAACCAGTCTATAACATATATAGAGCTGATGAAGGAGAGGCTTGCGAAGGTTGTAGCGCTTAATCAAATTAATAAATTCTAAAAATAAAAATATGCCAATTGTAGAAAATCACAACAAAGTAGATATTAATAAAAGGAAAATGATTAATGGAGGAGAGGCCGATGTAATGCAATTGTATCCTATGAAGCATACATTTGCTTGGGATGCTTATATAGCAGCTAACGCTAATCACTGGTTACCAACTGAGATTAGTATGCAGAGAGATATAGAACAATGGAAGAATCCAACCTTTTTAACTCCTGACGAACGTAGTGCTTTTGAGACGGTTTTAGGATTCTTTTCTACGGCTGACTCTTTAGCTGCTAATAATATAGTTATGGCTACATACAAGCACATAACTTCTCCTGAGGCTAGAATGTATCTATTGAGACAGTCTTATGAAGAAGCGATACACACCCATGCTTATCAATACATAGTAGAGTCACTAGGTCTTGACCAAGGTAAAATCTTTAACATGTATCGTGAAGTGTCTGCTATATATAACAAAGACAATATGATGCTTTCACTTAATGAAGGAATCTTTGATCCTAATTTTAAAACGGGGACCTTGGAAAACGATCAGAAGTTACTTGAGAATATATGTATGTTCTCTTTGGTTCTGGAAGGTATATTCTTCTATTCTTCTTTTGCGGTTATACTATCTTTCCAGCGTCAGAATAAAATGACAGCCAGTGCGGAACAGATTCAATATATTATGCGTGACGAATCTAATCATTTTAATTTTGGAGTCAAAGTTATAGAAACTATCAAAGAAGAACAGCCAGAACTCTGGACACCAGAATTCCAGCAGAGAATAATTGATATGGTCAAAAAAGGCGTTGAATTGGAGTATACTTTTGCTGTGACTGTTTTCCCAAAAGGAATATTTGGTATCAATGCTGAAGGTTTTAAGCAGTATGTAGAGCATATAGCAGATAGAAGACTGCGTAGTGTAGGATTACCAGAACAGTACGGAGTAGAGAACCCTTTTCCTTGGATGAGTGAGGCTATAGACTTAGATAAAGAGAAGAATTTCTTTGAAACTCGCGTTACTGAATACAAGGTTGGAGGTCAATTAGAGTGGTAAATGTTATAATGAAAATATATGAGAAATTATAAAGAAGTTACTAATTTATATGTATTACCTTTTGACCATCGAAGTGGTTTTGCTAAGTTACTTGGCTTCGAAGAACCTCTTACAGAAGATCAGGTTCAAACAATAAAAGATTATAAACATATTATTTATCAAGCTATATTTCGCTCCAAGGTTCCAAAGGATGAATCAGCTGTGCTTGTAGATGAAGTTTATGGTTTTGATATATTGAAGGATGCTACTACTCAAGGACTTGTAACGATGCAGACAGTGGAGAAGAGTGGACAAGAGAGACTTGATTTTGAGTACGGAGATGAATATAAAGAACATCTATTAAGTATAATACCAACTTATGCTAAAGTTCTTATCAGATATGATGTTAATCAAGATAATAGTGATCAGATTGATAAGTTAAAAGAGTTATCACTTTTCGTACATGCTAATAATATTGGTCTTCTAATAGAACCTCTTATGCAAAGCGATTTGGACAAGTCTGTGTATGATATGGAGAATAGGTATAAAGATGTGATAAGAATGATATCAGATATACAGGATGCAGGCATAGAAGCTGACGTATGGAAAATAGAAGGGTTCTATAGTAAAGAGCAGTATGAAGCCGTGGCTGAAGTAGCTAAAAGAGATGGCCGAGAAGATATAAAGATTATTATCCTAGGAAGAAATGAAACCAAAGAGCATGTTAAAGACTGGATAGAAGCTGGGAGAGGGGTTTGCAATGGGTTTGCTGTAGGCAGAACTATTTTCTGGGAGCCTCTTGATGATTATAAGAATAATATCATATCCAGAGATGAAGCTATAGATAGAATAGTTTTTGAGTATGAGTATTATTATGATTTATTTACAAATAATAAATAGTTCTCGATGATTATAAAAAACAGAGAGCTTTTCTTCGAAAAGCTCTCTGTTTTACTATTTGCTATATCTATATTAATTTTTGGGTAAAGATTGGCAAGCTACGCCATCTTTGTTACCATCCAATCTATTAGTGTCTTTAGTAACTCCACCAGCTTTCTCGAAGAAACTTTGAGCTTCTGGCTGAGTTTTAAAGTCTTTACAATCCCAATCTTCTGTAGGTTTTGCATTTGGAGTTCCAGAAGCAACTTCATTACCATTAGAGTCTCTCCAGATCTGATATGTCTCATATCCTCCAGCTACAGTTAGAGCTGTCATGGCTCCGAGTAGAACTTTTTTCTCTTTTGTATCAGGGGAAGAATTATTTTTAATTTCTTGTTTTGCTCCTTCTAAAGTTGTCATATTATTCCAATTGATTCCTTTGAAGTACCAGAACCCAAGAATAATTAAGAGAATAATTATAATTGTTAATTTTATTTTATGATTTCCTTTTAAAAAGTCAGCATTTAGATTATTTGTTGCCATAGTGTGATTTTATTATAGGATAATTATATAATTATTATTTTGCAAAGTAAATGAGGTTATTAGGGTTATTTTTGATTTTTTAAGGGTAGATTTTTTGATGTCGATTCAAATAATTCTTGTATTAATTCTGAATTTTCTATTTCTTCTTCTATCAGGAACCAGTTTTTGCTACCTTCAAAAGGCTTAGCTTCTACCAAGTTTTCTTTGCCTATTATATCTATATTACTTGCTAGAGGTTTAATATACAATTTATTATCGCAACATAAAGCGACAACTTTGTTATCATAGTATATGGCATAGTCACCAAACATTTTCTTATATCTGATTTTGTCTTGATTTCTGATCTGATCAATTATAAAATCCACAAAATCTTGCTTGGTTGCCATAAGTTACTATTTTGTTTTGAGAGTTTTATAAATATCTTCTAAAGCTTTTACAGCATCTCCTGAAGCAATATTGTTCTGATGATAAAGGATGTTAGTAGCGTCTCCAGCTGCCCATATCAAGTTATCTTCTGAAGCTCTTCCAGTCCAAGGATCTATTTTAATTTTGTTGTTTTCATCCAAGTTAACTATATCTTTTACCCAAGACGTAGCAGGAACTTGTCCAACTTCTACGAATACCCCCTCCACTAGTAATTCTTTTTCTTCATTTGTCACTGTATCAGTATACGTCATGCTCGTTACGAATTTATCACCAAATATTTCTTTTGGAACTGCATTAATTATTAGTTTAAAGTTAGGATTTTGTTGCAATTTTTGTATTGTTATTTCATCGGCTCTAGGGGATGATCTAGATAATAGGGTTACACTTTTGCAATAAGCAAGTAGCTGAGCTGCTGATTCAAAGCCAGCGTTACCACCACCTATAACAGCCACATCCATCTGTGAATACATCGGCCCATCACAAGTAGCACAATAAGTTAAACCTTTATGTTCGTATACGTCAGCTCCAGGTATGTCTAGTTTTCTCCTTTCTGAGCCTGTAGCTACTAGTAGAGCTCTAGCGTTTATGACTTCTCCATTCTCCAGAGTTACTTCTATTATTTTCTGATTATCAGTCGTAAGAGTCTTTGCATTTTTGACATAGAGACCAGTTTTTATACTTAGACAATCGCCAGCATATTCTTCTGTATGGCGTTGTAGGTTTTTAGATAATTCCATTCCTGATATGTGAGGAGTTCCAATCCAGTTCTGTATATCATCACTAACCACAGATTGCCCACCCCATTCTTTTAAGATTAGTACTGATTTTAGTTTTTTTCTTGCAGCATATATAGCAGCACTAGCACCGGCTGGACCGCCACCAACTATTATCAAATCGTATATATTTTCTGATTGCATATATGTTAATTATATCATATATCAATTTTGTATTCATGCTATTATATATAGTATATAGAGTAAAATAATTTGTATATGACTTTGGAGAATAGAATGAATATGGGGGGAGCAATAGAAGATAATTTGCATAAAACTGGAGGTAAAGCTAACCCAAACAAAAACATAGAAAGTGTCGAGAATGGGGAGCTCGAGGAAGGTTTTATTAAAAGTGCGGACGCAGGCTTAACGCAAGAAGAATTAGACGATAAATACCTCGCTCCACATTACAGACGCCAAGAAATTGGTTCAGCCGCTCTTGATTTTGTACCTGTTTTGGGTAGTGCTAAGATGGTTCATGAATCATTTACTGGACAACAAGAGTTCACTGGTCACAAGATAGAAGGGTGGAGAAGGTTAGTTCACGGAGTATCAGGCGCCGCATTCTTAGCTTCAGACTTGAGCGGGGTGGGGGCAGTTGCTAGTCTTGGTGGTAAAGCTTTGTTAAGAGGAGGGATTAAGTTCGGAGAAAAGATCGCTTCAAAAAGTCTCACAAGCAAAGCTGTGAGTGAAGGCTTGGAAAAGTCATCTGAAAAAATAATAGAAAATAAGGCAGCTATATTAGCTTCTAATGCAAGTTCAAGACGCAAAAGATCAGACAAAATAGAAAAAGCTAACGCTTTAAATTAGAAGTAACAAAATAAAACACCATTTGATTAATCAAATGGTGTTT